>JALEWG010000149.1 GCA_022788065.1 Lachnospiraceae bacterium
ATTCAGTCCGTTCCTTCCAAACGTGTACCCATTCCCAAAGGCGCCCGGTGTGATCCAGTATGGAGACTGGCCGGGCTTCGAGTAGGTGGAAACGATGTCCGGATTAACAAACAGTATTGATCGGAGGTGGCGGAATGAGAAAGAAGCTGAACAGTAACAGAGGAGCCGCGATCGCCATCGCGCTTCTCTATTTCCTGATCTGCTCGATGGTGAGCGCGGTGCTTTTAGCGTCGGCAAAAGCCAATGTCAGCCGGGTGAATCTTCAGACGCAGCAGGAAAACCGGTATCTGGCGGCTGTCTCCGCCGCAGAATTTCTGTGTGATGAGATCGCCTCCTGCCGGGCAGAGGCAACGGTTTTTGACACAGACAGGGACAGCCCGGCTGACGATGGGGAGATCCTGCAGTATCAGGAGGATCTTCTGGACAGGTTTCTGGATTCCGCGGACAATGAGGTGCAGAGGGAAATTCTTTCCGCAGTCTACGGGACGTATCTGGACTACGCGGACGGAGCTTTTCCGGGAGAGCAGGAGAAAGAATTCGTTTTCTCTCTGGAAGAATCGGAAGATGTGGCCCGTATACCGAAGGTGCATGCAGTTCTGACTGTGAAACCGGATTCTCTGGTGATGGACAGCATATTTACCAGGCAGCTTCATGTGACGATGGATTGTCGGCTGAAGGTCGGAGATGATACCGGGTGGTACAATATGTCTCTCGATACTTCCGGCCTGGTGAGTTTCTATCTGGAAGAAATCGTGAATGAGAATACAGACGTGACAACGGGAGCCGTTCATACGACTTATGATTTTACCGCACATGCGGTGATTTCCATGGATCGGCCGATCGTGAAGCCGTCCGGGCTGGAGGAAGGAGAGGAACCATGATCCGGAAACTGAAAAACAGAAGCGGCGAGACGTTAGCGGAGGTCCTTGTCGCAATTCTCATCGCATCCGTCGCAAGTGCCATGTTCCTGTCTGCAATCTCTCTGTCAGAACGGCTTAACCTCCGTGCAAAAGAGGCGGACGAGCATTTTTACCGGGCCATGTCGGACCTGGAGGCGTTTTCTGCTGACGGACCTGTAGTTTCGGGACCGCTTGACGGAAATCTTGCGGTGACGGTCCGTCTGGGATCAGGAAATGAGTTTGAAGAGCAATTCTCTGTCCGTGTCTGCACCGGGGAATCCATGACCGTATACTTCCGGTCTTCGGGAGGTGGTTCCGGATCATGACACACATCGTTTTAAACAAGGTCCGGGGAAAGCTAAGAGGCAAAAGAGGTGCGTCCCTCAGCGAAATGCTGCTGGCAGTTCTGATTCTGTCACTGCTCACGCTCCTTGTAGCTTCGGGGTCAGGTACGGCAGCAAAAGTCTACCGGTCCATGAAAGAGGTTTCGGAGAGCGGGATCCTGGCGGACAGTATTCTGATGGCGCTGAAAGGGGAGGTTCGGTATGCGGATGACTTAAAGATCGTACCGGCGGAAGAGGGGACGGATGCGGTCGGAGGACAGATCCTCACGTACAACAGTGCGGTCTACGGAAACGATACGGTCCTATTCATCGAGCTGTCCGAGACCGGCTCCGGTCTTGGGCGCCTGACAGTGCGATATGGAAAAGACGCCCCGGAAACGGTATATCTCTATCAGTCTGCCACATACACAGACTTTTATCTGTGTCCTTTAGAGGGACAGGACCTGTTCACATTGGATGAACAGGGGGAGGTACTGACAGTATCCTGCGGCGTCTGTGACCGGAACGGGACGGTTCGAACGAGGCTCGAGCGGGTGAATATCCGGCTGCTGAACGGGGAATGATGAGGGCTGGCGATATGCCTGTGTCTATCGTTATTATAGGCAGAAAATCCGCCGTTTTTGGCGTATTTTCTATATATACTAATAACTGTGCGCAATAAATGTGTATAGCATAATTGACAAATACACAAAAAGTGTGTATTATATAATCGCGAGGAGGACACAGTATGAAACGAAAAGATCTAATTAAAAAATTAGAGGACGCAGGGTTTCGTTTCAAGGAACACGGAGGCAATCATGACACATACAAACGGGGAAGTGATACCGAACAGGTTCCGAGGCATACTGAGATAAACGAGATCACGGCAAAAAAGATACTAAAAAAATGGGGATTGAAATAAAATCCCCGGTATCTTTTGCCAATGATGAGGAGGTGAGTTAATGAAAAGAGCATATCCGACATTTATTACCCAAAGCGGCCAGGATTATCTGGTGTATGTTCCTGATATGGATATTTATACTGAAGGTAAGGATGTCACTGATGCAATAGAGATGGCGAGAGATGCAATTGGATTAAAGGGAATCGATATGGAAGATGATAATATAGAACTTCCGAAAGCCTCAAATTATGATGATGCGTATAGAAAAGCAAAAGAGGATGCGGAGGACTTCGATTTTACTAAAGGCATATTAACTATGGTTGATGTGGATTTTATTGCATATCGAAGAAAAATGGACAACAAATCTGTAAGGAGGAATGTCACGCTGCCCAATTGGCTGAATCAGGAAGCAGAAGCAGCGCACATTAACGTGTCAAAGGTGTTGCAGGAAGCACTGATGATGAAATTAAAGGTATCAAGATAGGAAATTATTTGTGTGAGAGAGCGTTGCTCAATCACTTGAAATCCGTATGATTTCGGGTTAGGAGCGGCGCTCCTTCTTTATGGGGCTGTCGCACTAAAAGCGACAGCCCCTTGATTTGCTCTTATTCCTTCCCTCGGCCGTAACAGCTCAGGCAGTTCTACGGACGGTTTATCTTGTTTCCGAATCCTCTCCGTAGCAGCAGAAAACGTTTTACGGAGGATTTATCTTGTTTCCGAATCCCGTCCGTAGCAGCAGAAAACGTTTTACGGACGATTTGATTTTTTCCAGGTTTTCCTCCGTAACAACACAAACAATACTACGGATGACTTAACGATATCTCGGATTTCATACGTAGCAAGGCCAATAATTCTACGGACGGTTTGCCTTTTTCCAAAACTCCGTCCGTAGCAACTCATTAAGAGAAGG
>JALEWG010000150.1 GCA_022788065.1 Lachnospiraceae bacterium
GATGCATGAAAGTAGTGCAAACTGTAATAAGTAGTATTAAAAACCACATCGAGAATTAAGAGGTTAGTGTATGGTACAGATTATTACAGATTCTTCGACTCTTTATACGGTCGAGGAGGCACAGGCAGCCGGATTCGAAGCAGTGCCGCTTTGCGTTTCAATCGGAAATATGGATGGACGGGATCTTCGTATGAACATGAACGAATTCTATGAGGAAATCCGGAAAGGTCACAATCCCAGGTCCTCCCAACCTCCAATCGGAGATGTGGTGGATGTATTTGAGAAATACCGGGATTCCGATATTATCAATATTTCCATGGCAGACGGACTCTCCGGTACATATCAGAGTGCGTTAAGCGCGAGGGAAATGGTGGAACATAAAGACAGGATCACGGTGTTCAATACAAAGACACTCTGCGGCCCGCACCGCTATATGGTGGAGATGGCCCAGAAAATGAAAGAGGAAGGCCGCACCGCGAAAGAGATCCTTCGGTGGCTGGAGGAGAAGAGGGAACGCACGGAATCCTTCCTGATTCCCCAGGATTTTAATTTCCTCAGAAGGGGCGGACGTCTGACTCCGGTGGCTGCGGCAATCGGTTCCGTATTAAAACTGAAACCGGTCATGACGCTTACGGAGGATGGAAAGCGTCTCGACAAATATCTTTTGAAACGGACGATGTCTTCGGCTGTGAAGGGAATTATGGAGCACTTAAAGGAAAAGAAGCTGGGAGCGCAGCACATCCTTTATATCTCCCATGCCGATGCGTTAGAGGACGCGAAGCAGATCCGCGACCAGTTTGCGAAGGCGTTTGAGAATCTGGAGATCCGAATTCTGGAACTGGGACCGGCATTTGTGACGCAGGGCGGACCAAAATGTGTGGCGATCCAGTATATTGAGCGGTAGACAGACGGCGTCGGATAAGTTAAAATGGAACCATGGGCGGAGGAGGAAATTCCCCGCGGGAAATGAGAGAGTTGAGAATGGAACCATATTACTTTAGCCAGATGTCAAAGACAGAGCAGGCAGTCTATCATGCCATGAAGGCGGGGTTTACGGAACTGACCCCGTCTTTTCTGGTGCCCAGGATGGAGGCAAGGGAGCTTGCGGAAATCTTTTTCCGGATGCGCCTGGACTGTCCGGAAATATTCTTTGGCGTCGGTTTCCGGTACCGGTCCTACCCGGACTCCGGGAATCTGGAGATCATACCGGAGTATCTCTTCGAAAAATCTAAGATCCGGGATCATCAGAAGGCCATGAAGGCAAGAACAGAGAAGCTGGTCCGTCCGGCGATGACGCTTAAAGAAAAGGAAAAAGAGCAGTATATTCATGATTTTATCTGTGAACATGTGCGGTATGATAAATTAAAGAAGGCCTATTCCCACGAGATCATCGGGCCGTTAGGGCAGGGCGTCGGCGTATGCGAGGGGATCGCGAAGACCGTAAAGATCCTTTGTGACAGTCTGGGAATCTGGTGCATCATCGCCGTGTCCGAAGCCAATCCGGAAAAGAAGATCAAATACCGGCATGCGTGGAATATTGTGAGGATCGACGGAACGTACTATCATCTGGATGCCACCTTTGATAATTCCCTGGGAAAGTGGGGCACGCTCCGCTATGATTACTTCAATCTGGATGACGCGAGGATCTTCCGGGACCATGAACCTGTGATCTGGAGGATTCCGGCATGCGGGGACGGGGATCATTCGTATTACAGGGAAAAGAAACTCTCCTTTACGAAGACGGACGAAGTGGAAAAACGGGCGGCTCAGGCCGCGAAAAAGGGAAAACCGTTCGTTTTCCACTGGCGCGGCGGATACCTGACGAAGGAAAAGGCGGGCGAACTGATCGGAATTCTGGAACGGGCGGCGGCAGAGAAGAACCGCTTTGCAAAGATCGGACTGAACTGGCCGCAGGCTGTTTTTCAGGCAGATTTTTCGGAGAAAAATCCGGAGCAGGCGGTGGTTTATGAGGAAGCCAATGAAGGAGAACTGGAGTAGACCGGTTCAGACACAGGGGGAGTATCATGTGTGGGGAAAAGAAAGAGACGGAAGAAAACAGACAAAAGAAACGGGTGATGGAGGCGGCCATGCGCGCGGGACAGATTCTTTTGGCCAACGGCGCGGAGATCTCCCGCGTGGAGGAGACCATTGACAGAATCTGCGGACATTACGGCATAGAATCCGGCAGCGCGTTTGTTTTAAGCAACGGTATCTTTATCACCATGGGGGACCGCCGGGAGGAATTTTTTGCGAAAGTTCAGCACATTCCCGTGAGCGGGGCGCATTTAAACCGTGTTGCAGCTGTCAATCAGCTTTCAAGAGAGATCTCGGAGGGAAAGCACACGGTGGAGGAACTGGACCGGTGCCTCGATGATATTGAGCAGATGCCGGGAAAACGGCCGTTGATCCAGATGCTTGCGTCAGCGGTCGGCAGCGGCGCGTTCTGTTATCTGTTCGGAGGCGCCCTGTCGGACTGCGCCTCGGCGTTCCTGTCCGGATTTATCCTGTATGCCTGCCTTCTGCATTTCGGGGGCAGACTTTCAAAAATTGTGGGCAATATTCTGGGGGGCGCGCTCGTCACCTTCCTCTGCCTGGTCATGTACCATATGAGACTTGGAAACCATATCAGCTCGATGATTATCGGTTCTGTGATTCCGATGATCCCGGGAGTAGCATTCACCAATGCGATCCGCGATATTGCCGACGGGGATTACATAGCCGGTTCTGTCCGTATGCTGGATGCGATGCTGGTATTTCTTTCCATAGCTTTGGGCGTCGGAGTCGTATTCACGCTCTATTACAGAATGACGGGAGGCGTTTTACTGTGAGTCTTCTTGCGGAGCTTTTTGCTGCCGCGATCGGAACCGTGGCATTTTCCGTTCTGTTTTTTGTTCCGAGGAAATATTATGCGTTCTGCGGGATCTGCGGAGCGGCCGGCTGGGCCGTGTATGCGGTCCTGACCGGACGGGGCGTTTCGGCGACTGAGTCGACGTTTTACGCGACGTTAGCGGTGATCTTTCTGTCTCGTCTGTTTGCTGTTGCGGAGCGCTGTCCGTCCACACTTTTTCTGATCCCGGGGATATTTCCGCTGGTACCGGGAGCTGGTGTTTACTGGACGTCTTACCATATTGTGACGAATGATCTGGAAATGGCTTCGCAGACGGGATTCGCGGCGTTAAAAGTGGCGGTGGCCATTGTTCTGGGAATCATCTTTGTATTTGAGATCCCGCAGGGGGTTTTCGCGGTTCTGGCCGGGAAAAAGAGAGAGGAAGGCGCGGGAAAAAAGAAAAGCTAAGTGTTTACAGATTTTTTTACTTGTGATATAATGAGCGGGAATAAGTTCGGCCGGGCCTGCCGCTTCGGTGTACCGCATGGCAGGAGGCCGGGAATTAATTACAAAAAGGATGGATTTGCAATGGCAACTTTACTTGAAAACTGGAGAACTCTCGCGTACGGCGACGGTCTCGATGATAAAAAGAGAGAGGAACTCTGGCAGGGATATTTTACAATCGAAAAGGGCATCTACGAGAAGATTCTTTCCAACCCGACGGAAGTGGTTGAGGGTTCGGTGAAGGAACTGGCTGAGAAGTATGATACGGAAGTTCTGATCATGACCGGTTTTCTGGATGGAATCAACGAGAGCTTAAAGGGATACCAGAACCCGATCGAGACAATGGATGAGGATACCGTTGTGAAGATCGAGATCGATCCGGAAAAACTCTACTATAATATGGTAGAAGCGAAGGCTTCCTGGCTTTACGGACTTCCGCAGTGGGATGCGATTCTCACCGAGGAGAAGCGAAAAGAGCTTTACAAGGCACAGAAGGCTTCCGGCACTGTTCGCCGTGAGGGCCACAAGATTTATCCGAACGATCCGTGTCCGTGCGGAAGCGGTAAAAAGTACAAAAAGTGCTGCGGCCGCAACCAGTAGAAGAATCTGGCGTACAAGCCATTACCTGTTTGTCCGGGTAGTGGCTTTTTCCTTATACAGCATACGGGAAACCGTGTGCGGCGTCTGACGGAGAGGAGAAGAACGATATGGAGGCTTATACAGGCTTTGCCTCAGTTTATGATACGTTCATGGACAATATCCCATATGAAGAGTGGTGCGGATATCTGACGGAGCTTCTCTGTGACTGCGGCGTCAGGGACGGACTTGTACTGGATCTGGGCTGCGGGACGGGAAGCTTAACGGAGCTTCTGGCAAAAAAAGGCTACGACATGATCGGGGTGGACTATTCGGAGGAAATGCTGGAGCTGGCAATGGAAAAAAAGGCGGCTTCCGGTCAGGATATCCTGTATCTTTGCCAGGATATGAGGGAATTTGAGCTTTACGGCACAGTGGCGGCAGTGGTTTCGATCTGCGACTGTATGAACTATATTACGGAACCGGAGGATCTGGTTACGGTGTTTGGCCTTGTGAACAACTATCTGGACCCCGGCGGAGTTTTTATCTTCGATCTCAATACGGAATATAAGTATGAGGAGGTCATGGGGGACTGTACCATCGCGGAGGACCGGGAGGATTCCAGCTTTATCTGGGATAACCAGTATGACCGGGATGAGAGGATCAATATCTATGACCTTTCGATCTTTGTGCGGGAAGAGGAGGACCTGTACCGGAAATATCATGAGACTCACTACCAGAGAGCGTATTCCCTGGAAGAGATCCGGCAGGCGATCCGGCAGTCCGGTATGGAGTTTGTGACGGCGTACGACGCGTTCACAAAATCAGAGCCGAAGCCGGACAGTGAACGGATCTATGTGATTGCGAGAGAACATGGAAAAAAGAGAGGTTAAAACAGAATGAACGATTATATAATCAGGGCGACGGCGGCCGACGGACAGGTGCGCGCGTTCGCCGCAGTTACCACAGAACTGGTGGAAACTGCGAAAAATGCTCATAATACGAGCCCGGTCGCTACGGCGGCGCTCGGACGCCTGTTAACGGCGGGAGCCATGATGGGCGTGATGATGAAAGGGGAGAAGGATCTTCTGACTCTCCGGATGGAGGGCGACGGCCCCATCGGCGGTCTTCTTGTGACGGCAGATTCCAAAGGCAGTGTGAAAGGTTATGCGTTCAATCCCGATGTGATGCTGCCGCCGAATGCGCAGGGAAAGCTGGATGTGGGCGGATCGCTGGGAGTCGGCGTACTCAGCGTGATTAAAGATATCGGCTTAAAGGAGCCCTATGTGGGACAGACCATTCTGGTTTCCGGCGAGATCGCAGAGGATCTGACATATTATTTCGCGACGTCGGAGCAGGTTCCCTCCTCGGTGGCGCTGGGAGTTCTGATGAACCGTGACAATACTGTCCGTCAGGCGGGTGGATTTATCATCCAGCTTCTGCCGGGAGCGTCTGACGAGATGATCGACAAACTGGAAGAACGGTTAAATACGATGGATTCCATCACGTCACTTCTCGATGCGGGAAAGACGCCGGAGGAAATCCTGGATACTCTGTTAGGTGATTTCGGTCTGGAGATTCTGGACAGAATGCCCACAGGATTTCATTGCGACTGTGAAAAGAGCCGTGTGGAGAAAGCAATCATCAGCATCGGAAAGAAAGAGATCAACGATATGATCGAAGAGGGTAAACCGATCGAGGTGAGCTGCCATTTCTGCAATAAGATCTACACGTTCAGCGTGGATGAACTGAAAGGAATGCTGGAGAGAGCGACAAGACCCTAGGGGAAAACAAAAATGGGCTGTTGCCGGAAGCAATAGCCCATTGATGTATGATTATAATTTGGTAACGTTGACAGCCTGCGGGCCTTTCGCACCTTCGATCACATCGAATTCAACTTCCGCACCCTCGTCGAGTGTTTTGAAGCCTTCCATATTAAGGCCGGAATAATGTACAAATACATCGTGTCCCTCTGCGTCGCAGATAAAACCATAACCTTTTTGATTGTTAAACCACTTAACTGTACCTTTCATTTTATGATACCTCCGAATTTAAGACGTGCTGCAGACTTCTGCAACTATGCCCACAATAACATATTTTGGAAGGGATGTCAAATGGAATCGCAGGATGAATTTTACAATTTTAAGAAAAAAATACGGAAAATGTTCCGCAATGAGGAAAGAAAATATGAATTTTCGGCACAAAATTAATAGCAATGCATGGAATCATTTTGTTACCATCACCCATCACAAGCTGGTCGTCATGGACGGGTGTTTCCGCGTCGGTCTGTTCCGGCAGGGGCTGCTTCATGATCTTTCCAAGTATTCCTGGACGGAATTCAAAACGGGGGTCCGGTATTATCAGGGAACGAGAAGCCCGAATGCGGCCGAGAAAGAGGAGAGGGGATATTCGGAGGCATGGCTCCACCACAAGGGCAGAAACAAACATCATTTTGAATACTGGACCGATGTGTCCACCAGAGAGGAAAAATGGAAGATCATGGGCGTCAAGATGCCGGTCAATTATCTTGTGGAGATGGTTATGGACCGGATCGCGGCTTCCAAGATCTATCAGGGAAAGAATTATACAGATGGATCTGCCTATGAATATTTTGCGAGAAGCAAAGACTATATTGTCATGCATCCGGAGACCAAGGCAATGCTTGAGAAAATCCTCCGGATGCTTCGTGACGAGGGCGAGAAAAAGACGTTCGCGTACATGCGGATGCTGTTAAAAAAGGGAACCTATTAAGCCGAAACGCACTCACGCGGTAAATACGTCTTTCAGGATCCGCCGGACGTAGCGGTTTAAGGTCTCCGGATCCGAAAAACAGTCGGGTGTGAATTCGAAAAAGCAGGCTTTGTCTCTGCAGCACGTTTTAAACTCCGGCTTCCAGAACGGCTCCGGCTGGGGGAGAAAGAGGCCCTGTTTCTTCGTATAGCAGGTTTCCCGGGTGGCCTTGATTTTTGCATCCCTGTCCACGTATTCTCCGACACTTTTGTGGATAGCCGTGTCCTCAAAGATCAGGTAATAATAATCTTTATAGTTGGGATAATAGTATTTTAAAGTTCCCTCATAAAGGCGGATGGATATCATCAGGCGGTCTTTTTCGGCGCGAACCGCGTAGGAGGGAACGGAGGCGCTTACCGGAACCGGGATACGGATCGCCGGATCGCCGGATAGTGAGAGGATCAGCCGCGGAGTTTCTCCGGCTGCCTTTTTAAAATCTGTGAGAGTAAAGTCCTGAGTAAAGAAATCCGGGTAAAAGAGAATGGGAAGGAGCTTCGGCATGCCCTTTAAGTCATCCTCATTGTGCAGGAGCAGAAGGTGCAGAAGCTCCTGATCTTTTGTTTTCAGGAATGTCTCATAGATTTCGATGAGCTGTCCTCCGCCATAGACGTCCTCGCGGTTTATACCGAGGAATGCTTCGATGGTTTTCTGCTTCAGATTCGCAAGGCCGAGGTGGCGCCTGTATGGACGGATCCGTTTGAAGATATCAACGCTTTCCAACCCGGAAAAGCCTGAAGAAAGGCCGAGGGCACGGCACCTTTTTTCCAGGAACGGGATATCAAAGGTGTCTCCGTTAAAATGGACGAGGGTGCGAAACGGCTTCAGAAACTCGAAAAAGTGTTCCAGAACCGCGCGCTCGTCTGCTAAGGTTTCGGCAAACCACTGGATCAGACGGGGAGTCCCGTTTTTCAAAAAGACGCAGCCGATCAGGTAGACCGTATTGAAGTCGCCGGAAAAGCCTGTGGTTTCAATGTCAAAAAAGAGAAGTCTGCCCCGCTCTCCGAGTCTTGAGAGCGGATAGGATTCCTCAAAGGTAAATTCTTTCTCGATCGTGATCATAAATACTCCCTGGGTATCGTTAATGTTCAGGAACAAGTATACGTTGTTTTTTTCAGGAAGTCAATAAAACAGAAAATCTGTTCGATTCTTTTCATGGAGTGCTTGCAATGATTTTTTGTCTATGGTATGATTTCCATATACGATTCCCCTGGCGGGGAAGAATCTGGAGGAACGACTGTGATTTCATATATAAGAGGAACTCTGGCCGAAAAGCTGGAGGATTCCGTTGTGGTGGAAGCCGGAGGGATCGGCTACCGGATCTTTGTGCCGGTGTCGGCGCTGTCGGAGCTTCCGGGAACCGGTGAGACGGTTAAGATCCATACGTATTTCTGTGTGCGGGAGGATTCTGTCAGTCTCTTCGGGTTCCTTTCAAAACAGGATATGGAGATGTTTAAGCAGCTGATCGGCGTAAACGGGATCGGCCCCAGGAGCGCTCTGGGAATCCTGTCTGTGCTTACGCCGGACGCGCTGCGGATCGCCGTGATTTCCGGTGATGCGAAGACGATCGCGAAGGCGCCCGGAGTCGGAAACAAGACGGCACAGAGGATCATACTGGATCTGAAGGATAAGATCCATGCAGAGGATCTTCTTTACGGGGAACCCGCCGTAACGATGACTGTGCCGGAGATCTCCGGTGTGGGTGAAGTCGGGAAGGAAGCAGTCGAAGCGCTTACGGCTCTCGGCTACACGGCGTCGGAGGCGGCAGGAGCGGTGCGCAAGGTTGCGATCACCGAAACGATGACGGCGGAGGATGTCTTAAAAGCAGCTTTAAGACATCTTGCATTTTTATAAAATCAGGGGCTTGAAACAGAGCGTACTTGCAAAATAAGAGATGACAGGTAGGTTGGCATGAGTCGGAAAATTATCACTGCGGAAGAAACAGAAGAGGACAAAAAAATAGAGGGAAGCCTGCGGCCCAGATATCTGGACGATTATATCGGCCAGGAAAAGATCAAATCTACGCTGAAGATCTTTATCGACGCGGCAAAGAGCCGGAATGAGGCGCTGGATCATGTGCTTTTTTATGGTCCTCCGGGACTGGGAAAGACGACGCTCTGCGGGATTATTGCCAATGAAATGGGAGTGAATCTGAAGGTGACTTCGGGTCCGGCGATCGAAAAGCCGGGAGAGATGGCCGCCATTCTCAACAATCTCCAGGAGGGAGATGTGCTGTTTGTGGATGAGATCCACCGCCTGAACCGGCAGGTGGAGGAGGTCCTTTATCCGGCGATGGAGGACTTTGCAATCGATATCATGCTGGGAAAGGATTCCTCAGCCCGGTCGATAAGACTGGAGCTTCCGAAATTTACGCTTGTGGGAGCGACCACGAGAGCGGGCCTTCTTACGGCTCCGCTGCGCGACCGGTTCGGCGTGGTACAGAGACTGGAATTTTACTCTCCGGAGGAACTCTGCGTAATTGTGAAGAGGTCCGCGAAGGTGTTAAATGTGGAGATCGAAGAGAGCGGTGCGTTCGAGATCGCCAGGCGTTCCCGCGGCACGCCGCGGCTTGCGAACCGGCTGTTAAAACGCGTGCGGGATTTTGCCCAGGTCAAGTACGACGGTGTGATCACAAAGGATGTGGCTGATTTTGCACTGGATATTCTGGATGTGGACCGTCTGGGTCTGGATAACAATGACCGGACGCTGCTTCTTACGCTGATCCAGAAATTCGGCGGAGGACCGGTGGGACTTGACACACTTGCCGCCGCCATAGGAGAGGATGCGGGCACATTGGAGGACGTCTATGAGCCATATCTTCTGATGAACGGCCTGATCAACCGGACGTCGCGCGGCCGTGTTGCCACGGAGCTCGCGTACCATCACCTTGGTCTCGGCGAAAGGCTTCAATAAAACGTAAGAATATCTTCATGGCCGTTCTGGCCATCATATGTTAGAATATCAGAGAAAAACTGGGAGTACGGGATTATGGAAAAGAAAAATTATGCGGAAGTACTGATTGACGGAAAAATATATACGCTGGGCGGAGCGGAGGAGCAGGAATATCTGCAGAAGGTAGCCGCCTACATTAATGAAAAAATCGGAATTTTGAAGGCGCAGCCCGGCTTTACGAGACAGAATATGGATTATCAGGAAGTGATGATCTATCTGAATCTGGCCGATGACTATTTTAAAACGCTCCAGGAGACCAAAATGCTGAGGGCCCAGAAGGAGGAGCTGGAGAAGGAAGTTTACAGCCTGAAGCACGAGCTGATCGGCGTCCGGATGAAACTGGATGAGAAGCTTGAGAAGCAGCAGGGCGATTTGTCAGGATCCAGCAGAGAGTAGGAAGTCTGTGCTTCGACGTGCTCGCGGCGGAGCACAGCGTTTGGAGGCTGCCGCATGATTTCCATGCAGCGGCCTTTTGCGATTCATAAGCCAGCGAACGTGTTCGCAGAAAATTCGGAGGAAACAGGATGGAAAAGAGGAATGTAGAGATACTGGCACCGGCCGGATCTTATGAGAGTATGGTAGCTGCCGTCAACGCGGGGGCCGATGCAGTATATATCGGCGGGAGCCGTTTCGGGGCGAGAGCTTACGCGGATAATCTGGATGAGGAGGCCATGATCCGGGCCATCGATTTTGTCCATCTTCACGGCTGCCGGATCTATATGACGGTCAATACGCTTGTAAAAGAGAAGGAACTGCCGGATCTGTATCCGTACCTGAAACCGTACTATGAAGCCGGTCTGGACGCGGTGATCGTTCAGGATCTGGGAGTCTTTTCGTGTATCAGAGAGTGGTTCCCCGATCTGCATATCCATGTCAGCACCCAGATGACCGTGACCGGAAAGTACAGCGCGGAAAGCCTGAAAGAGATGGGAGCCGTCCGGGTCGTACCGGCGAGAGAACTGTCCCTCGCGGAGATCCGAGCGATCTATGACAGGACCGGGATGGAGATCGAAACATTTGTTCATGGCGCTT
The DNA here is from genome assembly GCA_022788065.1 of Lachnospiraceae bacterium. Classification (GTDB taxonomy): domain Bacteria; phylum Bacillota; class Clostridia; order Lachnospirales; family Lachnospiraceae; genus SUG393. The sequence continues at coordinate 10,679 of JALEWG010000150.1, forward strand.
TATGCTACTGCTATTCCGGTCAGTGCCTGTTTTCCAGCCTGATCGGCGGCAGAAGCGGCAATCGGGGACGCTGTGCCCAGACCTGCAGACTGCCCTTTGACGTGAGCCGCGACGGGAAATATATTAATAAGAAAAACGAAAAATATGTGCTGAGCCTCAAGGATCTCTGTACACTGGACATTCTTCCGGATATTCTGGAGGCCGGCGTATGCTCCTTAAAGATCGAGGGAAGAATGAAGAGCCCGAGATATACGGCCGGAGTTGTGAACATCTACAGGAAGTATGTGGATATGTATCTTTCCGGCGGTCGTGAAAATTACCGGGTGGATCCTGCGGACAGACGAATCCTCCTGGATCTTTTCGACCGGGGCGGGCAGACGGAGGGCTATTACCGGTCCCACAATGGCCGGGACATGGTGGTTCTGAAGGAAAAACCGGCATTCCGGGAAGCAAACAGTGTGCTGTTCGATTATCTGGATAAAACGTATGTCAATGCCGTAAAGAAGATCTCAATTAAGGGAGCGGCGTATCTGGAGCCTGGAAAGCCCATCCGGCTTACGGTCTCGGTTCCGGTCAGTGAATTCCGTTCAGAAACGAAAGCCGGTGCGTCGGATCTTCTTCTCTGGGAGGACGGAGATCCGGCGGAGGAGGCAAAAAATGCCCCCATGGATGAGGAGCGCGTCAGAAAGCAGCTTATGAAAACGGGGGATTCGCCCTTTGTCTTTGAAGAATTGACGGTCACAATGAGAGGAAATGTCTTTGTTCCGGTCCAGTCCTTAAACACGCTTCGCCGCAGGGTTCTTGAAGGGCTTGAAAAGGAGATGACCGGACGCTTCCACAGAACAGCTCCTGCCATGGAGGCAAAGACAACGCGCATGCCGGAGGCTGAATCGGACAGAGCACCGCAGCAGGAGTTGAATGCGGCCGAAAAGCCGGAGTTTTCGGCCCTTGTAAGCTGCGCAGAGCAGTTTGAGGCGGTGCTTTCTGCCATGAAAGACTGGAGAGAAAAGGAGGAGGACCGCGGGTACGGAATCTATCTGGATTCCGCGGAATTTGACGCAAAAGACTGGAAGACTCTTGCGGAACGCTGCCACGCGGCCGGGATCTCCTGCTATCTGATGCTTCCGAGAATCTTCCGCGATGAGGCGGAGCAGTATTTCAGAGGAAATATGGACAGACTCAAAAAGGCGGGCTTCGATGCGCTCGGAGTCGGTTCCATGGAGGAACCCGGATTCTTAAAAGAGTACATGCCCGGGACGCCTCTTTACTTTGATCACGGGATGTACAGTTTCAACCATATGGCAGCCGGAACGCTGAAGGAATACGGAGCAGCGAGGATCACAGTTCCGGTGGAGCTAAATGCAAGAGAGATCCGGGAAGCGTCTCTTTCCGGTGAACTGATCGTATACGGATATCTGCCTGTGATGATATCGGCGCAGTGTATCCGCAAGACGATGGAGGGCTGTACGAAAAAAACGGAGACTCTCCGGCTGAAAGACCGGAAAGGCAAGGAATTCGCGGTGAGAAACCAATGCCGTTTCTGCTGCAATACGATTTACAACGAAAGTCCGCTGTCACTTCTCGGCCTTTCTGATGAAGTAAAACGGCTTTCCCCGGCATCGCTTCGTCTCCAGTTTACGCTGGAAGACAGGAAAACAACGGAGGCGGTTCTCCATGCGTTCCACGAGGAATTTCTGGAGGGCAGGGATGCGGCGCCGATAAAAGATTTTACCCGCGGACATTTTAAGCGGGGCGTGGAGTAGGTGATAGATTGAACAGGCTGATTTCTGAAATTTCCGGATACCTGATGATCCTTTTGATTGCCATCTATACGTATTATAATTTCCGGTTCTTTTCCATGAAAAATGAGGAGGACCGTAACCGGGCCTGCCAAAGACAGATGGTGTGCATGTTCATGCTGCATTTTCTGGCAAATCTTGTGATCATTCTTCATACGGGATCGGAGATGCTGATCCTGTTTTACGGTGTGCAGGTCCTGTTTTTCCTGTGCTACGTTTTTCTTTACCGCTTTTTTTACAGGAATGTATCCAGAATCCTGGTCAATAACGTATGCATGCTGCTGTGCACGGGATTTATTATCCTGACCCGGCTGAATCCGGAAAAGGCCATGAGGCAGTTTGCAATCGTTGTTATTTCCGCGGTCATCACCTGGATCATCCCGTTCATCATCGACCGGGTGTGGCAGCTGGTGAAGATCCCCTGGGTGTACGGAAGTCTGGGACTTCTGCTTCTCATTGTCGTGTGTCTGGTGGGCAATTCGTCCTACGGCGCTCAGCTTTCTCTCACGGTTAAGGGAATCTCCGTACAGCCGTCGGAATTTGTAAAGATCAGTTTTGTGTTCTTCGTCGCGACCATGTTTTACCGGTCCACGGAGTTTAAAAATGTGGCGGTGACGACGGTCGTGGCGGCACTACATGTTCTGACTCTTGTGCTCTCGAAGGATCTGGGAAGCGCGCTGATCTTTTTCGTCACATACCTGATGATGCTGTTTGTAGCCACCTCCAACTGGCTGTATCTCGGCTGCGGTGCGGCAAGCGGTGCGGCCGCGGCCTTTGCGGCGGAAAAGCTGTTTTCCCACGTGAGACGGCGTGTGGAAGCCTGGAGGGATCCGTGGTCGGACATCGACGACAAGGGCTACCAGATCGCTCAGAGCCTGTTCGCCGTGGGAACCGGGGGCTGGTTCGGGATGGGACTTTACGGCGGAATGCCGGAGAAGATCCCGGTGGTGGACAAGGATTTTGTGTTTGCCGCCATCTCCGAGGAACTGGGAGCTATTTACGCGATCTGCATTCTGCTGATCTGCCTGGGCTGTTTTCTGCAGTTCATGATGATCGCGATGAAAATGCAGGCAATGTTTTACAAGCTGATCGCATTCGGACTCGGGACCATGTACATTACGCAGGTGTTCCTGACAGTCGGCGGAGTCCTGAAATTCATCCCATCCACGGGTGTGACGCTGCCGTTTGTGAGCTATGGCGGAAGCTCCATACTGTCGACCTTCGTGCTGTTTAACATCATTCAGGGACTCTATATCTTAAAGCGCGGGGAGGAGGAAGAGGATGAAGAAGAGTAAACCGAATCCCAAAGCCAATCGGAATATTCTGTGGTTTGCCTGTGGAATCGTCGCCCTGTTTCTCTGCATGTGTATCTATTTCGGATATTATCTTCAGGTACAGAGCGAGGATGTGATCAATAACCCGTACAACGCGAGGATCGGCCGGTTATCGGATCATGTGAGAAGAGGCAGGATCCTGGCCTCTGACGGCACTGTCCTGGCGGAGACAAGGATCATGACAGACAGCGACGGGACAGAGGTGCGCGTCTATCCGTACGGAGAACTCTATGCCCACGTGGTCGGATATGTCGATGCGGGAAAGACGGGAGTGGAATCGTTAGCCAATTTTTATCTGCTGAGTTCCCATACAAACTCTCTGGAGAAAGTGATGAATGAACTTTCCGGTGAGAAAAATCCCGGAGATCATGTGGTGACGACGCTGGATCCCAAGCTGCAGACTATAGCCTGGGAAGCGCTTGGAAACAGGCGCGGCGCAGTCATCGCGCTGGAGCCGGGGACAGGAAAGATCCTGGCTATGGTGTCCAAACCGGCATTTGACCCGAACCGGATCTCGGAACAGTGGACGGAGCTTGTGCAGGGCGATCAGACGGAAGCGCGTCTCTTAAACAGAGCCACACAGGGACTGTATCCGCCGGGCTCCACGTTCAAGATCATTACGGCGCTTGAGTATATGCGGGAGCACCCGGGCGTCTATAAGGAGTTTACGTTCTCCTGTACGGGAATTTTTGAATATGAAAAGAATAAGATCCAGTGCTACCACAAAACGGCCCACGGCGAGGAAAGCTTTATGCAGGCGTTTGCCGATTCCTGCAACGGAGCCTTTGCCTCCATCGGCCCCACACTGGATCTGGAGGGACTAAAAAATCTTTCCGAACAGCTTCTGTTTAACAGAGAGCAGCCCCTCGCTCTGCCGTACAGCAAAAGTACCTACTCCATGGGAGGCGATGCTCCCGTCTGGGAGATTCTCCAGACCTCCATCGGTCAGGGGAATACACTGATGACGCCCATGCACAATCTGATGATTATGTCGGCGATTGCCAACGGAGGCATGTTAATGGAACCCTACCTGATCGATCACGTGGAGAATCAGGAGGGGGAGATCGTGAAGAAATTCATGCCGTCCCAGTACGGGGAGCTGATGGTTGCCAACGAGTCGAAGGCGCTAAAGGAGCTTCTGGAACTGGTAATCTCCGAGGGAACCGGTTCTGCACTCCGCACAGACGTTTACCGGGCGGCGGGAAAGACCGGCTCCGCGGAATTTGACAAACAGAAGGAAACACACGCCTGGTTTGTGGGCTATGCTCCGGCGGAGGACCCGCAGATCGCGGTCTGTGTGCTTGTGGAGGAAGGCGGCTCCGGTGGGCAGACAGCGGCGCCGATCGCCAGAAAGCTGTTTGACGCGTATCTGCTTCCTTAAAAATGTGTAAAATGGCAAAAGAAAAACGTATTTCTTTTTCTGATGTGCTGTGCTAGTATTATCTGCGGAGGGAGATTTTTAAGGAACCTCCCTCTGCAAAAAACGGATCTGATCCGGAATGATGATTGTGAGAAAGAGAGGCAGGAACACCATGAGAATTTTAGTAACCGGAGGCGCCGGATACATCGGCAGCCACACTTGTCTGGAACTGTTGAATCAGGGCCACGAGGTCGTTGTATTTGATAATCTGTGCAATTCATCCGAGGAGTCTTTGAAACGGGTGATGGCTCTGACTGGAAAAACATTGACGTTCTACCAGGCGGATATGCTGGACCGGGAGGCCATGGAACATATTTTCGAAAAGGAACAAATTGACGCGGTGATTCATTTCGCCGGACTGAAAGCAGTCGGTGAATCCGTGGCAAAGCCTCTGGAATATTATTATAACAATATCACAGGAACGCTGATCCTCTGCGATGTGATGAGAAAACACAATGTCAAGAAGATCATCTTCAGTTCCTCAGCGACTGTTTACGGTGATCCTGCCTTTGTTCCGATCACAGAGGAATGCCCCAAGGGCCAGTGCACCAACCCCTACGGACAGACAAAGAGCATGCTGGAGCAGATGCTGACGGATATCCAGAAGGCTGATCCGGAATGGACCGTGATCCTTCTCAGGTACTTTAACCCGGTCGGCGCACACGAGAGCGGCATGATCGGGGAAGATCCGGCCGGCATCCCCAATAATCTGACGCCGTATATTACACAGGTGGCAGTCGGAAAGCTCAAAGAGGTCGGCGTATTCGGAAATGATTATGACACACCGGACGGAACCGGCGTCCGCGACTATATCCATGTGATGGATCTGGCGGATGGTCATGTGAAAGCGTTAAAGAAATTCGAGGATGCACCGGGCGTATATATTTACAATCTCGGAACCGGCCAGGGCTACAGTGTTCTTGACATGATCCACGCATTCTCCAAAGCCGTGGGGAAAGAGATCCCCTATGTGATCAAACCGAGACGCCCCGGCGACATCGCCACCTGCTATGCGGATCCCGCAAAAGCAAAGAGAGAGCTTGGCTGGGAAGCGAAGAGGGGCATCGATGAGATGTGTGCGGACGGCTGGAGATGGCAGTCTAAAAATCCGAACGGTTACCGTGAGGCGTAAGACGGGAAAACTATAGTTGCAAATATCCCTGAAAAGAAGTATACTAAATGCAGCATGTGAAGACACACCACTGAGACGGAGCATTTCCGGACTCAAATCAGGAGGAATTGCAATGATAGAAGCAACGAGCTGCGGCGGTGTGGTTATATTTCGGGGTAAAATTCTGGTACTTTATAAGAACTATAAAAACAAGTACGAAGGATGGGTTTTACCGAAAGGAACTGTAGAACCGGGTGAAGAATTCAAGGAAACCGCCCTGCGGGAAGTTAAGGAAGAAACCGGCGTCAGTGCTTCCATTATCAAATATATCGGAAAGAGCCAGTATTCGTTCAGCACACCTCAGGATATGGTTGAGAAGGATGTTCACTGGTACCTGATGATGGCTGACAGTTATTACAGTAAACCACAACGGGAGGAATTCTTTGTGGATTCCGGATATTATAAGTTTTACGAGGCTTACCATCTTCTGAAATTCTCTAATGAGAAGCAGATTCTTGAGAAAGCGTACAATGAATATCTGGATCTGAAGAGGAGCAACCTCTGGGGAAACCGAAAGTATTTCTAACCAGATTAAAAACCCTTGGCAACAAGGGTTTTTGACGTTTTTGTGCAATTAAGAACAGGAAGTGAGCATATGAAGATCATTGACGCACATCTGCATTTCTGCCCGGGATATTCCCATTTTGATACGATCGCCAGACAGGCGGAGCATGAAAATACGGAGGCGCATCTTAAGGAGCAGTATCAAAAATACGGGATCGAAGGCGGAATCGTCATGGGAAACCGGGGAATGGAACCGGAAAAACACGTGTATCCGGAATTTCTCAGGTACTGTATCGGTGTGGACCGGAGCTATCTTAAAGAACATACGGTTTCGGAGGCTTATGATCTGATCGAAAAAAATCTGAAACGGAAGACCTGCGTGGGGATCAAACTGTACCCGGGGTATAACCGTATGTATATCACAGATAAAGTCTATGAACCGGTATACGAACTGGCGGCCGCCTACGGGAAACCGGTCGCGGTACATATGGGGCAGACTGCCGGCTCCAATGCACATCTGAAGTACAGCCATCCGCTGACCATGGATGAGGCGGCGGCGGACCATAAAAATGTCCAGTTTGTCATGTGCCATTTCGGGAATCCGTGGCTCATGGACGCGGCCGCTGTGGTGGAGAAAAATGAGAATGTGGCGGTAGACCTCTCGGGACTTCTGGAAGGAAAGATCGATTTTCCGGAATACCGGAACCGTCAGGACGGGTATTTTCAGGCGCTCCGGACATGGATCGCCTACTGCGACAGCTATGACAAATTTATGTTCGGCACCGACTGGCCCCTTGCCAATTACGGAGATTCTATTGAGATGACGAAATGGCTGATTCCGGAACAGGAGTGGGAGCAGGTATTTTCAAAAACAGCGGAACGGGTATATGGTTGTATTCCGGAACTTTAACGCGTTGAAACCATGTGAATTTAAAGTTATATAAGATTGACGCAGAGGAAAAAACGTGGTACAATCGGAATTGTTCAGAAATTGTGGACAAAACTAAAATGATTGCGGGAGATATGTATTATGAGAAAAGCAATGAGAATTACATCAGTACTTCTTGCGGGTGCCATGGCACTGTCCATGACGGCCTGCGGTTCCAAGACTGCGGAAACGACAGCAGCACCGGCGACAACAGCTGCGGCAACGACAGCGGCTGAGACAACGAAAGCTGAGACAAAAGCAGAGGCGACGACTGCTGCGGCTGCCGATGAAGAAAAAACTTATAAGATCGGCGTGATCCAGTTGGTACAGCATGCGGCGCTCGATGCCTCCAATAAAGGCTTCTTCGCAGCTCTTGACGATGCGG
>JALEWG010000156.1 GCA_022788065.1 Lachnospiraceae bacterium
TATTGAGAATTGCGTTGTGGAGAGCCGTGATACGATTCGGGCAAACACGACATACATCGGGCAGCCTGATGACATCAAGATCGTCATCGAAGAAAACGAAAGATATACATTATAAAGGTTCATAAGAGGGCTGGATGGACCAGGGGAGGTTACTATGCAGGTTACAGATGTACGCGTGAGAAAAATTGAAAAAGAGGGTAAGATGAAAGCGATCGTTTCCATAACACTGGATAACGAGTTTGTGATCCACGATATCAAGGTCATTGAAGGGGAAAAGGGCCTGTTTATCGCGATGCCGAGCAGGAAAGCGGCAGACGGTGAATACCGGGATATCGCACACCCGATCAATTCGGGCACCCGGGATATGATCCAGAGAGTGATCCTCGACAAATATGAGACGACGACACTGGAAGCCTCCATGGCAGAGTAAGATGAAGTAAAGACTGCCGCACTTATGAAGGGAAAACATGAGTGCGGCAGTCTTTGTCATTTTTCATCAGATTCCGGAGCGCAGATCCAGGAGCGTTTGATCTGCCAGAGCGCTGCCTGCACCTTCCGGACACCGCTTAAATCGCCGGAACAAATCGCTTCATGATGACGGAACAGGCGGGTCCAGCTGTCCTGCACCTGTTGCTTTAAATCGGGATAAAAGCCCGTGAGGATAATATCGCTCCGGTTCCGGATACCATAATCGGAAAGCATCTGACGGAACTTTTTTTCATCGGCTTCATCGGTTCCGATGTACTGCAGATTCAGAATCTTATTCCAGTCGTACACATCAAAAAAGACAGCTTCATCCACGGGGACTTCCAGAACCAGAGGGACTGCACCTGCGGAGGCGTCCACACTGTCGGGATCCCTGAAGGCCCAGTAAGGGTATTCGGCTCCGGCCGGACATGCCACATATTTCCCGGCCTCTTTGACGAACCAGCCGTATGCGGCAAGAAATATTTTTGCGCTTTCTCCGTATTTCTTTTCCACATATTCTTTTCTGGAAAAACAGACCCCATCGCGCATGAGTGTATCAATCACGACAGGGGCCTGTGGAGAATACAGTCTTATTGTAGGATCGCTGTGATCCATTCTTTGCGAATTTCCCATATGTTTCCGTAATAATCCTGATTCCCGAGACTGACGGAATCATCGAAGAGTCGATCCCAGCTTGCAATAATTTCCCGTTTGATCATGGGATAAAACTGGGACATATATGCCTTTGTGTCACTGACTCCGTATTCCGCGAGCAAACGGCTGTGCCGGTCCGCATCCTGATCATCGGCGGGAATGTAGGAGTAGTTTAATATGGCACCCCATTTGAAGATATTGACTTTGGCAATGAGGGCCGGATCCAACGCGAGCTCCAGAATCACAAAGTTATCGCTTGGCAGCATGGTTGCTTCCCGCGACACGGAGACCCAGACCGGATAGTCGGCGTCGGCCGGTTTCTCATTTTTTGTAGGTGTATGGCGCACGAGCCAGTCATAGACTTCCAGGACCAGGGGAGCATGCTCCCCCAGATCCTTTTTGATGTATTCCCGGCGCGCCGTATATCTTCCGGTTTCGTTGAGTATGTTCAGGACATTGATATGCTGTTTGGTCCAGACTCTCACGGTATCCATTATCTGCACTCAAGGATATCTTTGTAGAAGGTATCCATCTCTTCCCGGGTCGGGAATACGGCTACATACATCTGGTTGCCCATAGCTCCGGAAAGGACATCCGGAATTCTGTCGACCATCTTCATCTGTGCGCCGTAGCGTGCCATGATATCAGCATGGTTCATAACGAAATTTTTTCCGTCGCGGCGTCCTGCGAATGCGCAGAATTTGTGATCGCCGACCTGTACGGTGGAATGATCAAACGCGATCATATCAGCCCAGATCTTATAAACATCGGTGCTGTGCGCGAAGTTGATCATATCCGGGGTGAAACCGCCGCAGGGACGCATGTTGACTTCGAGCGCCATGACGTCGCCTTTTTTGCCCAGACCTTCGTGGTCAGACAGCAGGCGGAAGAATTCGAAATGTACGAAACGGCTCTTTACGCCGAAACTCTTGACAGTCGCACGTCCGGCAGCTCTCGTATCCTCCGGGAGGTCCTTTACGATATAGTAAATGGAGTTGTCAGATTCGTTTACAATATCCATAATGGAGAACGGGGTCACATTTCCTGTCTCAAACAACGGTTCTCCGTTGGAATCGATGATCGCGTCGTAGGAGTTGACCTCCGCGTTGATGAACTCCTCCATGATGTACTGGGTATCGGTCCATTTTTCCTCAAAGAAGCGGTACATATCTTCATCGTTCTTTAATTTGAAGGTATGGGATGCGCCCACGCCGTTATCCGGTTTTGCGACGATCGGATATCCGACTTCTCTTGTGAAGGCAAGGCAACCTTCAATATTGTCTACCAGATGGTAGCGGGCAACCGGAATGCCGGCTTTCTGGTAGAATTCCTTCATTTTTGATTTATATTTGATACGCGGAATGTCGGAAACCTGGAAACCGCTTGTGATATTGAAATCGGTGCGAAGGTGGGCATCCCGTTCCAGCCAGTACTCGTTGTTGGATTCCAGCCAGTCGATACGGCCGTATTTAAAGGTGAAGAATGCAACGGCGCGATATACTTCGTCATAGTTCTCAAGACTGCTGACCTTGTAATATTCATTCAGGCTGTTTTTCAGGTCCGGGTTCAGTTCCTCATAGGCCTGATCGCCGATTCCCAGGACATTAAGTCCGTTCCGCTTTAACTCACGGCAGAACATCCAGTAGTTAGTAGGAAAGTTTGGAGAGATAAAGATAAAATTTTTCATAAAGGATCCTCTCTTTTCTTTGAATGGGTGTAGCTTTTTATTTTGTTGAAACGGTCAGGCTATCTCTGACCGAGCAGCCACGGAAGATAATATACGACCTGCTTGTACCACCAGGGCCAGTCGTGGGCACAGTCATATCCCCAGAAATCCACCCAGGTATGGATTCCCTTGCTGTTCAGAATCTGCGCCATCTGTCTTGTCGTTTCCGGCATCTCCCACGGCCCCTGGCCGACGCAGATCACGGAACGGGCGCGGTTATACAGTGGAATATACGGGTGGTCGGCAGGAAGATTCGCGAGATAGTGAACCGGGGAGTTTAAGTATACCAGATCATCCATGTAGGTGCCGAAGCCGTACTCGGAAGTATAGATTCCGCTCAAAGCCATGAGCCCGTCAAACAGCTCCGGGAAACGGTAAAACAGGTTGGCGGCATGGGTTGCGCCAAGACTGCATCCGAATACGAGCAGACCGGGATCATCATCCCGGCCGTTGGCCTCTTTTGCCATTTCGCGCGCAGCAGGTACGATCTCGGAAGTGATATAGGAGATCCACTGTTCATGACGGCGGATCCGCCACTCGGCATTGCCCCATTTATCAGACCAGGTTTCCTTATCGATCGTGTCAACGGCAAATACCATCACCTGTCCGGATTCGATCCACGGGGACCACACCTCGGCCATTTTGTAATTTTCAAAATCAAAGAAACGGCCGTCCTGACACGGAATAAAAAGTACCGGTTTTCCTGCATGTCCGTATACCTTGCATTCCATTTCTTTTCCCAGCGCGGGACTGTACTCTTTAAAATATTGTGTCTTCATGCATTTATTCTCCTGTTTTATTTATTCGTAAAGCAATGTACTTATGAAATACGGGATCTGCTTTTCCCAACTGCCTTCCGTGTGTTCGCCGTATGGCACGATACGGCTGGTCAGGAAAACGCGTTTCATAAGGAACATGGACGAGAATTTCTGGTAAAGCCGCAGAATTCCAGGATGATTTTTCAGCTCTTCGGAGCCATAGTCCATATAAAGCCTTGTGCCGGGGCGGAGCCAGGCATTCCGGATCATGGGTTCCAGCGCCTCCGGATTTGTCCAGATCGACGGGGAGAGAGCGGCAGCACCGGAGAAATACTGGTTGTATTCTGTGATGGCGTAGAGACTCATGAGCCCTCCCATGGAGCTCCCGGCAATGAAGGTGTGACGCCGGTCGCGAAGGGTCCGGTAGTGGCGGTCAATGTTCCGCTTGAACACTTTTACGTACCAGTCCATGGTGATTTTTCCGAGTCCCTCCACATATCCGACAGTCGGATCGTCAAATGAAAACGGAGCGTATTCCATCAGCCGGCCGTTCTCGGGGCTGTGATTGCATTCGACAGCCGCGATAATCAGTTCTGTTCCGGAATGGTCCATATAATCTTTCAGTCCCCATGATTTTCCAAAGGTAGAATCTTCGTCAAAAAAGAGGTTATGTCCGTCAAACATATATAAAACAGGATAGCGCTTATCGGGATTCTCATAATAGGAGTCCGGAAGATACAGGTAAGCGCGTCTTTCCTCCGGCCCGGTCGGGGCGGGGAACGTGATATTCCATTTTTTTACCATAGTAATCTGAAATCTCCAATCTGTAATCGGTTTGGTAAAACATGGCTTAAATATAGCATATGTGAGGAAAAATGGCAACACCTGCGCCAATGCAAAGTGATAAAGTGAGAAAAAATGTAATAAAAAGGGAAAATAGATAAGAACAACTAATATATACGGAATGCACAAAATGGAAGACATGATTTGTGCAAAACAACCAAAATATGCAAATCGTATTGAAAAAGAATTGAGAGAATTTGTGACAAGTGCTATAATTGATACTGTGTTAGAAGGACAGGCCCGATGGGGACGGGAATGTCCGAAAGACACTGACAAACGTGCATCACCGGTAAACGGTCTGCAATAAAATTATTTCAAGGGAGGGGCTTGACAAAAATGAAAAAAGTAGTATCACTTGTGCTCGCTGGAGCAATGGTATTGAGCCTTGCGGCTTGTTCTTCTTCAAACAAGGAGACAACAGCAGCTGCAGCAGCTGAGACCACGAAAGCAGCAGCCGAAACAACAAAAGACGCAGCTTCCGTAGAAGCTTCCAAAGAAGCAAAGAAAGAAGCAGCAACAGCAAAGTCTGCGGATAACGATATCGTTATCGCACTTCAGGCAGACGCAACACACCTTGACCCGCACGTTTCCAGTAACGGTATTTCCAACACGATTACTAACGAAATGTACGAGTGCCTGTTAGCATTTGACAAAGACACAAACGTAGTTCCAGCACTTGCAAAAGAGTGGTCCGTATCTGAGGATGGTAAGGCCTACACATTCATTCTGAATGAGGGAATCAAGTTCCACGATGGCGAGCCGTTCAACGCAGAATCCGTAAAAGCTGTTTATGAGCGCGGACTTGCAGATGACAGCTTAACACTTAAGAGAACAATTTCCGCATGGGAAGATGTAACCGTTGACAGCGAATATCAGGTTACAATTCACTTAAAAGAGCCGAACAACACATTCATCAACAAGATCACACAGTTCAGAATCGTTTCTCCGAAGGCTATGGCTATGGAAAACGCCAGTGACTATCTTGCAAAGCATTCCGCAGGTACAGGTCCGTTCATCCTTTCCGATCGTGTTGACGGCGGTTACACAAAGATGGTTCGCAACGAGAATTACTGGAGAGAAGGACCGACTGTTGACAGCCTGACCTTCCAGGTAGTTCCGGAGGATGCAGCACGTATCGCTATGCTCCAGACCGGCGAGGCTGATATCATCACACCGGTACCGGTAACTGACGTTGCCCTGATCGAAAACGATCCGTCCATTATCGTAGACGTTGCTCCGGCAACTACATACAGATACGTAACTCTGAACACCGAGTGGGCACTTCCGGATGGAAGAAAGCCGTTCGCAGATAAGAGAGTTCGTCAGGCTCTGAACTACGCTTTCGACAGCGAAGCATATGCAAAGGTTGTATTCAACGGCTATGCAAAAGTTCCGACCTCCATCTTCTCTGATTCCATTATGTACTACTCCGAGCAGACTCCGTACACAAGAGATCTTGAGAAAGCAAAATCTCTTATGAAGGAAGCAGGCTTCGAGGATGGCTTTGATGTAGAGATCATCGTAGACAACACAACAATTGAGCAGAAAGGTGCTACATTCGTACAGCAGCAGCTTGCTGATATCGGTGTAAACGTTAAGTTACTTCCGAACGAGTCCACTGCAAACGCAGAAAAGACAAGCGCTCCGCTTGAGAGCACAACTGTTCAGATGTGGTATGTAAACTGGGCTTCCGGTTCCTACGAGGCTGACGGTTCCATGAGAAATATTCTTCATGGCACGAAGTTCCCGCCGAACGGCTACAACACTGCGTTCTGGAATAACGAAGAGTTCAACCAGCTCCTCGATGATGCATTAAAGATGTCCGATCAGAAGGAAATTGCTGAAGCATATGCAAAAGCACAGGCAATCGCTTGGGAAGAGTGCCCGTGGATCTTCTTAGGCAACGATAACACAATCAATGCTTACAAGACCTACGTAAAAGGTTTACAGTACAAACCGGGCGGAACCATGGTATTCAGAACAATCGGCTTGGATCACTAATATTTTTAACGGAAAAGGAGTAGTGTTCCACTACTCCTTTTCTTACTAAATGGGGAGGTATTTTGATGGGGCGTTACTGTGCTAAACGTTTAATAGAGACAATTCCATTGATGCTTATTATTTCTATTGTGGTCTTCATGTTTATTCACCTTATCCCTGGTGATCCGGCAAGAACACTGGCCGGTGTTGAGGCAACACCGGAGGAAATTGAAGCAATCCGTGAGGAATTCGGCCTGAACAAACCGCTGCTTCAGCAGTATTTTGACTATATGGTGGGCTTGCTCCACGGTAATATGGGCCGTTCCTTAAAATCCAATATTCCGGTATCTGAACTGATCTGGTCCAGATTCCAGTATACGATTCAGTTAGTATTTGCGGGCCTGATCTGGGCTCCGTTCGTAGGTATTTTCATAGGTGTAATCTGTGCGATCAAGCGCGGAACATGGGTCGATCTGGGCGGTATGCTGATTGCTATCTGCGGCCTCTCGGCTCCCGGATTCTGGCTTGGTCTTATGGGTATCCAGTATTTCTCCGTAAAGCTCGGCATGCTGCCGTCAGCAGGTCTCGGAACCTGGAAGAATCTGGTTCTCCCGTCTATAGTAATGGGTACCGGTATCATGGCAACTCTTGCCAGATATTCCCGTTCCTCCATGCTGGAGACACTGAGAGAGGATTACGTACGTACTGCAAGAGCAAAAGGACAGAAGGAGTCCATCGTTATGTTCCGGCATGCGTTTAAGAACTCTCTTATTCAGGTTGTAACAATTCTCGGTCTTCAGATCGGCGGCTTATTATCCGGTTCCGTTATCACGGAGACGATCTTCTCAATTCCGGGCATGGGCAGACTGTTAGTCGACTCCATCGCATACCGTGATTATCCGGCGATTCAGGGACTTCTGATGATCTTTGCGCTGCAGTATGTTCTTATCAACCTGATCGTTGATATGTTATACGGCGTAATCAATCCGAAGATCCGTTACGACTAAGGGCAGAGAGGAGGATATTATGTCAAATACTCAGAATGAACAGGTGAATACCAATAC
Organism: Lachnospiraceae bacterium; assembly: GCA_022788065.1. Classification (GTDB taxonomy): domain Bacteria; phylum Bacillota; class Clostridia; order Lachnospirales; family Lachnospiraceae; genus SUG393. Next base: position 7,494 of record JALEWG010000156.1, read on the forward strand.
CTCTTTCGAAGAGAATTATATTGATGAAAATATTATTGCGGATAAAAGCAGTAAGACAAAAGAATTCGTTAAGAAATTCATGAAGAGAAAAACTGCCGTTGCAGCTTTCGCTGTCATGGTTTTCCTTCTCATTATCGCAATTATCGGACCGAGCCTTGCTCCGTACGACCCGGCTGCTTACGACTATGACAATATGCTTGCCGGTCCGAGCGCACAGCACTTATTCGGAACAGACCAGTTTGGCCGTGACATTTTCAGCCGTATCCTTGCCGGTGCACCGCTTACTCTCGGCGTATCCTTATCTTCTGTTATCGTGGGTGCCGCCCTCGGTACGGTTCTGGGACTTCTTGCCGGATATTACGGCGGATGGATCGAGAGGCTCGTAATGCGCGGCGCTGACGTACTGTTCAGCTTCCCGGATATCCTGCTTGCAATTGCAATCGTGGCAATCTTAGGCCCCGGTATCGTAAACGTATTTATCGCCGTAGCGGTATTTACGGTTCCCAGCTTTGCACGTATCATGCGAAGCGCGACACTTTCCGTAAAGAGTGCTCTTTACGTTGAAGTTGCGCGAAGCCTGGGCTGCAAAGACGGAAGAATCCTGTTCAAACACATCTTCCCGGGAACAATCCAGTCCCTGATCGTAAACTTTACAATGAGAATCGGTTCCGCTATTATGGCTGCCTCTTCTCTGAGCTTCCTTGGTTTCGGCGCAAACGTTACCGACCCGGAATGGGGCGCAATGCTTTCCCAGAGCCGAAGCTACCTGAGCACAGCTCCGCATATGGTTTACTTCCCAGGTCTGGTAATTTTCGTTACCGTACTTGCATTTAACCTGTTTGGCGATGGCTTAAGAGATACTCTTGACCCGAAGATCAAGTAATTGATTAATATTGAAAGGAGTTCAGGTATGCCACAAGAAGTATTACTTAGTGTTAAAAATTTACGAACAGAGTTCTTCTCGAGTAAAAAAAGCAGCGTGACAGCTGTTTCCAATATCAGCTTTGATATTTATAAAGGTGAGATCCTTGGCCTGGTAGGCGAGTCCGGCTGCGGTAAGAGCGTTACATCCTTATCGATTATGCAGCTTCTTAAGGACACTCCGGGCAAGATCACAAACGGTGAGGTCGTTCTGGATGGAGTGGACCTGGTGAAAGCTCCCGCCGAGGATGTGAGAAAAATCCGCGGCGGCAAGATGAGCATGATCTTCCAGGAACCCATGTCCGCCCTGAACCCGTCCATGCGTATCGACAAGCAGATGATCGAGACGATCCGTCTGCATTCCGATATGACAAAAGAGCAGGCGCTTGCGCACGCAGCGGATATGCTCAAAAAAGTAGGTATTCCGGATCCGCCGCGTGTACTGAAAAACTACCCGCACCAGCTGTCCGGTGGTATGAGCCAGCGTGTCATGATCGCGATGGCCATGAGCTGCGATCCGAAGCTTCTGATCGCGGACGAGCCGACGACCGCTCTTGACGTTACGATTCAGGCGCAGATCCTGGATCTTATGAAAAAAATTCAGAAAGAAGAACAGTCCAGTATTCTTCTTATCACCCATGACCTTGGCGTTGTAGCCGAGATGTGTTCCCGTGTCATCGTTATGTACGCAGGAAAGATTGTAGAGGAAGCCCCGGTAGAGGTACTGTTCGGCAATCCATCCCATCCGTATACACAGGGTCTTATCGCTTCCGTACCGAAACTGGGTTCCGGCGTGAAGGTGCTTCCGAGTATTCCGGGCAGCGTACCGGATCTGGCTTCCATGCCGAAGGGCTGCCGCTTTGCACCGAGATGTAAATATGCTACGGACAAGTGCAGAGAGCAGGAACCGGAGTTGATCGATCTCGGAAATGACCAGAAGTGCAGATGCTGGCTCAAGCAGGAAGGATAAGGGGGAGCAGACTATGGAAAAGAACAAAATTCTTTCGTTAAAAAATGTATCGAAAACTTTCCCTGTAGGAAAATCTCTTTTTGGCAAACCAACAAAGTTTGTT
>JALEWG010000179.1 GCA_022788065.1 Lachnospiraceae bacterium
TCCGTAGAAACGATAAAAGATCTGATAGTTTGCAAGAGAGCTTCCGACAGAAACCGCATATTTATCACCCGGATGCCATGTAACGGCAAAATCCAGCTCATCAAATACACCATCTCTGGCCATGAAACCTTTTCCGGATCCGCCCTCCTCACCGGGACAGCCGTAGAAAATTACAGTTCCTTCTTTTCCGTTCTTTTCCAGATACTCCTTTACAGCTACGGCGGCAGCAACGGAACCGGCGCCTAACAGATTATGACCGCAGCCATGTCCGGGAGCTCCCTCTTCAGTCGGAGTTTTCTCTGTAATTCCTTCTTTCTGGCTTAAGCCGGAGAGAGCATCAAATTCACCGAGAATACCGACAACCGGCTTCCCGTGACCGAAACGTCCGGAAAAAGCGGTAGCGATACCCGCCAGATTCTTTTCAACGGTAAAACCTTCTTTTTCAAGCAGTCCACACAGAATCTCTGTCGACTTAAATTCCTGGAATGCAGTTTCCGGGTGTTCCCATACGTTGTCACTGGCCTGGCAGATTGCCTCTTTCTCACGATCAATGGCAAGCAGTGCCTGTTCTTTTGAAATGCCCATCTTTTTACCCTCCACTTCTAAATTCATTGAAGCTATAAAAGCTTTGCTTTTATTATAAATTCTCTATACCTGAAATGCAATGGAAATACACCTGGTTTTTTCATATGCCAATCTTTACGAACTTTCACTTTTTCTGTATAATCATTTTATTAAATAACCTTTGAGGAGAAACAACGTGTATTCAATCGGAATTTTTGTCGCTCAAAAATCGTTGGAACGGATCATGACCATCGATGAAGAAATGAGACAGGAATGCAATATCACTTATCTTCAATATACTTCTACCAGACATCTTTTAAAGCTTTATAAAGAAAATGCGGAAAAGTTTGACGGAATTCTGTTCAGCGGCCCGTATCCTTACGATACGGTGCAGAAAAATATGACTCTGGATCCGAAAAAGCCTCATTTTTACTTTGATATTTTTGACCGTGATTATTATAAGCTCTTACTTTCTATTGCAGTAAAATATCCCGGAATCCAATTTTCAAGAATTTATTTTGATAATAACGGAGTTCCCTGCGATCTGGACTCCATATTTCCTCCGGATCAGATGCCGTGTTTTGATTCCTCCGTCACCGACGGAATTTATCATTCTTCCATCAATGAGCTTTACGACATCTCATTCCAGCATTACCTGTCCGTCTGGTCTGAAAAAAAATATGACCTCATTGTCACGCGTTTCAGTAATCTGATTCCTATGATGAGGGATCTCAATATCACCTGTGAACATCTGGCACCCTCCAGAAGATCTATGCTCGATATTTTTCATCAGCTTCAGATTCAACTGTCGGAAAACAGAGCAGGAGATTCTTCTGTGTGCTATGGACTGGTTCGTCCGCTTACCCCTCTCTCCCATGAGGAAGAGAACCATCTGAAAACCGTATTAAACGAATGCAGTCAGAATCTTGGAATCAACTTTATGATCCGAAGGACCGAAGATTATTTTGAATTGACCACTACCAATGCAGTTTTTCGGAATATTTCCAATAATTTTTCCTCCTGTCCGGTCAAGGAGTACTTAATGAACCACTTTCAGGTTCCGGTAGCTGTCGGATGGGGGAATTCCAATGATGTTGCTGTAGCTTACCGGAATGCGGAACGGGCATTGAAAGAGTCCGGCTATCAGGCACCGGAGCATCTCTCTTTTCTCGTTACGGAAAACAATATTATTGTCGGTCCTCTCTCCAGCGCACGCAGACTGGCTTATACGGATATGCCTACAAACCGGATCGATTATCTCAGGAAAAAGACAGGGCTTTCCTCTCTGACACTTCACCGGGTTATTTCCGTAATTCAGCAGAAAAATACCAATTCCATCTCTGCGGAAGAACTGGCATTTTTCTTAAACGTAACAGTAAGAAGCGCTTCCCGTATCCTGTCCAAGCTTGAAGCCAGCGGCGCCGCCATTGTCGCTCAGCAGAGGCAATTGAACCTGCGCGGACGTCCCACAAAAATCTATACCATCAATTTCGGACTGATCTGATAAAGGACATACATACGAATGGAACAAATTGAAAAAGCGGACCGGAGAAAGAACTGACTCTTTCTCTGATCCGCTTTTCTCTTCTGCTTTACTCTTCAGTTTCTGTATCTTTGCCGGACTCCGTTCCGTCTTCTGCAAACTCCGGATTGTCCTCATCCTGGCTGCTCGTCTCCCGCACTTTTGCGATCGTGGCAACTCTTGTGTTGGATTCCGGATCAATACTCATCAGTTTTACACCGGAAGTATTACGGCCGATGACGGATATATCGGATGCGCTGATCCTGATTAAAATGCCCTCATTTGTGATCAGCATAATATCCCGATCTTCATCTACTAACTTCATTCCGATCAGATTGCCGGTCTTTTCCGTCACATTATAGCAGATCAGACCTTTTCCTCCGCGAAGCTGCAGTTTGAATTCTGAGATCTTCGTCCGTTTCCCGAAGCCTTTCTCGGATGCAACCAGCATATATTCTCCCTGACTTGCCATCTGCATTCCGATCACCTCATCTCCATCTGACAACTTCATACCGATGACACCGTAGGAAACACGTCCGGTAATTCTTGCATCCGTTTCTTTAAACCGGATCGACATTCCGAACTTTGTAGCGAGGAAAATATCCTCTGTGTCATCTGTCATCTTGACTTCGATCAACTCGTCGCCTTCCCGGAGCAGGATTGCCTGCAGTCCCGTCTTTCTGATATTGGAATACTCGGCCATTCTCGTCTTTTTGACCATACCGTCTTTGGTTGCCATAAACAGGTACTTCTGGTCATCGATCTCACGGACCGGAATGACCGCTGTCACCTTTTCTCCCGGCTGCAGCTGCAGAAGGTTTACGATTGCCGTTCCTCTTGCCGTTCTTCCGGCCTCCGGAATCTCATACGCTTTCATGCGGTAGCACCGTCCGGTGTTGGTAAAGAACAAAAGGTAATGGTGATTGGTCGTCATGAACAGATCTTCAATGAAATCCTCTTCTATAGTCTGAATTCCCTTGATTCCTTTTCCTCCACGGTTCTGACTCCGGAAATTATCCACGGACATTCTCTTGATATAACCGAGATTCGTCATGGTAATGACAGTATCATCATCGGATATCAGATCCTCGACAGAAACATCATCGTCAAATCCGATCTTGGTTCTTCTGTCATCTCCGTATTTTTCAGAAATCACAAGGATCTCTTTTCTGATTACTCCGAGGAGCTTATTCTCATCCGCGAGGATTTCTTTTAACTCCTTAATTTTAGCCTGAAGTTCCTTATATTCGTTCTCCAGCTTCTCCCGTTCCAGACCTGTCAATGCCCTGAGACGCATATCCACAATAGCCTGCGCCTGCGCATCAGAAAGACCGAACCGCTCCATCAACTGCAGTTTTGCTTCAGCCACATTGGCAGAACTGCGGATAATGCGGATCACTTCGTCAATATGATCCAGCGCTTTTAAGAGACCTTCCAGGATATGAGCTCTCTCTTCGGCTTTGTTGAGGTCATACTTTGTTCTTCTGGTCACCACATCCTTCTGGTGATCCAGGTAATACTCCAGCATCTGGAGAAGCGTCAGTACCTTCGGCTCATTGTTGACAAGAGCCAACATAATCACGCCGAAAGAATCCTGAAGCTGTGTATGTTTTAACAGCTGATTTAAAATGACATTGGCATTGACATCTCTTCTGAGTTCAATGTTGATCCGCATGCCCTCGCGGTTGGACTCATCAGTGATATTTACAATACCGTCAATTTTCTTTGTCTTGACCAACTCTGCCATTTTTTCAATGAGGCGCGCCTTATTGACAAGATAGGGAAGCTCCGTCACGATGATATGGCTTTTTCCGTTTGGCATAGTCTCGATACTGGTGACCGCACGCACTTTAATCTTACCGCGTCCGGTCCTGTATGCCTCTTCGATTCCTCTGGTTCCGAGGATCGTTGCAGCCGTCGGAAAATCAGGCCCCTTAACAATTTCAAGGATCTCCTCGATGGTTGTATCCCGGTTTTCCTCAACCTTATTGTCAATAATCTTTACAACAGCCGCAATCACCTCGCGCAGGTTATGAGGCGGAATATTGGTCGCCATACCGACAGCGATACCGGTTCCTCCGTTTACCAGAAGGTTCGGAAATCTGGACGGAAGAACGACCGGCTCTTTTTCCGTTTCATCAAAGTTCGGTACAAAATCGACGGTGTCCTTATAGATATCGGCTAACATCTCCACAGAAATCTTGCTGAGTCTTGCCTCTGTATAACGCATGGCAGCGGCGCCATCGCCATCCACAGATCCAAAGTTTCCGTGACCATCCACCAGCATATAACGCATGGACCATTTCTGGGCCATATTGACCAATGCCCCGTAAATGGAGCTGTCACCGTGTGGATGATATTTACCCATGGTATCACCGACGATACGGGCGCTCTTTCTGTGAGGCTTGTCCGGACCGTTGTTGAGTTCAGCCATGGAATAAAGAACTCTTCTCTGCACGGGTTTTAATCCGTCTCTGACATCCGGAAGTGCTCTGGCGGCAATTACGCTCATGGCATAGTCAATATAGGACTTTTCCATGGTTTTTTTTAGATCTATATCATGAATTTTATCAAAGATATTCGGTTCCATGTTTTCCTCCAATCGCACTAAATATCAAGAGTTCCGTATTTTGCGTTCTGCTCAATAAACTCCCGGCGAGGCTCCACCTGATCTCCCATGAGCGTTGTGAAGGTCAGATCGATCTCTGACGCCATCTCCTCGTTCATGGTCACCCGGAGAAGAACTCTTCTCTCCGGATCCATGGTTGTTTCCCAGAGCTGCTCCGCATCCATCTCGCCAAGACCTTTGTAACGCTGGATCTTGTTATTCTGGTCGCGTCCGATCTCCTTGAGAATGGAATTTAACTCCTCGTCACTGTACGCATACCATACTCTCTTATTTTTCTCGATCTTATAAAGCGGAGGCTGCGCCAGATATACATAGCCCTGTTTGATAAGCTCCGGCATAAAACGATAAATAAAGGTTAAAAGCAGCGTGCTGATATGGGCACCGTCCACATCGGCATCGGTCATAATAATGATCTTGTGATAGCGGAGCTTTGTAATATCAAAATCCTCATGGATTCCTGTGCCAAACGCCGTAATCATGGACTTGATCTCGGCATTTCCGTAAATGCGGTCCAGTCTCGCCTTCTCCACGTTTAAAATTTTTCCGCGAAGAGGCAGGATGGCCTGCGTACTCTTATTTCTCGCATCCTTTGCGGAACCGCCGGCGGAATCACCCTCTACGATGTAGATCTCACATTCCTCCGGACGCTTGCTGGAACAGTCGGCCAGTTTTCCCGGAAGTGCCAGACCATCCAGAACGGTTTTTCTCCTGGTCAGATCCCTTGCTTTTCTGGCCGCCGCACGGGCGCGCTGGGCAAGGATGGATTTTTCGACGATTGCCTTCGCAACCGTCGGGTTCTGCTCCAGGAAATACGTTAACTGCTCACTCACCACATTGTCGACGGCTCCCCTCGCCTCGCTGTTTCCCAGCTTCTGCTTGGTCTGTCCCTCAAACTGTGGCTCCTCGATCTTGACACTGATAATTGCAGTGATTCCCTCACGGATATCTTCTCCCATAAGAGACGGATCACTGTCTTTTAACAGCTTATTCTTCTTCGCATAGTCATTGAATGTCTTTGTGAGGGCATTCTTAAAACCGGTCAGATGTGTTCCGCCCTCCGGTGTGTTGATGTTATTGACAAAACTGTAAATATTTTCTGTGTAGGAATCGTTGTGCTGCATGGCAACTTCCACCATGACTCCGTCCCGTTTTCCCTCACAGTAAATGACCTGCTCATAGAGCGGCACGTTGCTGCGGTTTAAATAGGTGACAAACTCCTTGATTCCGCCCTCATAATGGAAGGTTTTTTCCTTCTTTTCCTCTCTGTCATCCCGCAGTGTGATCTTCAGATTTTTTGTTAAAAAAGCAGTCTCTCTGAGACGTATTTTCAGTGTATCGTAATCATAAACCGTTTCTTCAAAGATTGTCTTATCCGGCAGGAACGTAACTTTTGTTCCGTGTTTATCCGCCGGGCAGTCTCCTACGACTTTAAGCGGATACATGGTCTTTCCGCGCTCATATCTCTGCTTATAGATATGACCTCCCGTATAGACCTCTACCTCCAGCCACTCAGAAAGTGCGTTCACCACAGAAGCTCCGACTCCGTGAAGACCGCCGGATACCTTATATCCCCCGCCGCCGAATGTCCCGCCTGCATGAAGGATCGTAAAAACAACTTCAACAGCCGGTATTCCTGCCTTTTTCTGTATGTCGACCGGAATTCCCCGCCCGTCATCGAGAACTGTAATGGAATTATCAGAATTGATCTGCACATCGATGGAGTCACAGTATCCCGCCAGAGCCTCGTCGACAGAGTTATCTACAATTTCATATACAAGATGATGAAGACCCCTTGAAGAGGTGCTTCCAATATACATACCGGGCCGTTTTCTTACTGCCTCAAGTCCTTCCAATATCTGAATCTGATCGGCTCCATATTCTGCACTCATGAAGTTCCTCCTTTATTTTTCACCATACGTGACAAATGTCTAAGCTTCACTTTCTACTGTTCCTTCAACGATTTTAAAAATCTTATCCATCCGGAATCTGCTGTTTACAAATTCATCCAGACCTGTACAGGTGATCATTGTCTGGATATGGTTGATTTCTGACAAAAGATGCTCCTGCCTTTTGCTGTCCAGTTCCGAAAGCACATCATCTAAAAGGAGCACCGGGTAATCCTTTACTGTCTTTTTTACAAGTTCGATTTCCGCGAGCTTTAAAGAAAGCGCCGCCGTACGCTGCTGGCCCTGGGAACCGAATTTCCGGATATCCGTGCCGTTGATCAGAAAATTCAAATCATCCCGGTGCGGTCCGGTCAACGTCAGTTTCTGTCTGATTTCCTGGAACCGGTTTCGTTCCAGCTCTTCCTCAAAGGAATCTGCAGTCACATTCGGTTCATACCGGACTTCCAGATTTTCCTTTTCCCCGGACAGGTGAAAATGAATATCACGAATCAGTTCATTCAGTTCTTTGATAAATCGGGTCCGGATCCGGATCAGCTCTTTTCCGTAATTTACCAGCTGCAGATCCCACACATCCAGTGTTTCCTTTAATGCCGGATCAAAATCCAGTTCCTTTAACAGCTTGTTTCTCTGAACCACCACCCGGTTATACTGCACCAGATTGTGAACGTACAGTTTATTAAGTTGACATAACTCGAGATCAATGAACCTGCGCCTCTCCGACGGCCCGTTTTTTATGATATTGAGATCTTCCGGAGAAAAAAAGATTACATTTACGATTCCAAACAGCTCACTGGCTTTTTTTATCGGGATTCCGTTGACTGCGACGCCTTTCGCTTTATTCTTTTTCAAGTGCATATCGATCCGGTAAGGAATGCTGTCGCGCCTTACCATCATCTTGATATGGGATTCTTCCTCGCCGAACCGGACTATCTCCCGGTCCTTGCTCCCTTTGTGGGATTTCGTCGTACTGCAAAGATAAATTGCCTCCAGAATATTGGTCTTTCCCTGGGCATTATCTCCATAAAGCACATTGGTCCCCGGGTCAAAATCCATATGTAACTGTCCGTAATTTCTGTAATTTAAAAGCTCTACTGATTCAATGATCATGAAACTGTGCCCTTATGATTCTACTTTGAATTCCTTTCCGTCAAAAGATACCACATCGCCCGGCACAAGCTTTTTTCCTCTCTGCATTTCAACCTGGCCGTTTACCTTCACAAGTCCATCCTGGATGGCATATTTGGCATCCACACCGGATTCCACCAGTCCGGCCAGTTTCAGTGCCTGGCCCAGTTTAATGAAATCATCTTTTAAATGAATCGTTTCCATTTTTCTCCTTTTTATACCTCTCCGGGGAATCATTATTTTTAGCAGATACCCCCTGGTCCTTTATTTAGATTGCTGCAGCATTGAAATTGACAGGAAGAATCAGATAAATATAGCTTTCCTGTTCATCTTTAATAAAGCACGGCGATTTTGCATTCATCATATATAATGTCACTTCTTCATCGTCAATGATCCGAAGCGCATCTACCAGGAACTTCGGATTGAACCCGATCATCAGATCCTGTCCTGTTTTATGGATCAGAATTTCCGCATTCATGGTACCGAAGCTGGAATTTAACCGGAGGGACATTTTTGACTCTTCGATATTTAAAATAATCGGCTTTTTGTCATTTTCACGGATCAGGATGCTGGCACGTTCGATACAATCGGTAAATTCTTTCCTGTTTACAACGACTTTTGTGGCGTAATCGCTGGAAAGCATCTGATCAACTTTAAAATATTCACCCTCGATCAGTCTGGAAACAACGATCGTGTCATCAAATTCAAATAAAATATGGTTGGAACTGAAGAAAATAAGAACTTCCTTTTCATTGTCGCCGGTTAAGATCTTGCTGATTTCATTTAAGGTTTTTCCCGGAACGATCACTTTGGTCGGTTCGTACTGATCCTTAAGGATCACTTTGCGGATGGCCATCCGGTGTCCGTCGAGAGATACGACACGCAAAGTATCGCCATTGACTTCAAACAATTCACCGGTCATCATCTTGTTGCTGTCATTGACAGAAATAGAAAAGATTGTCTGTCGGATGATTTCTTTTAAAGAAAACTGGGACAGGCAGATATAATTATTTTTTTCAATATAAGGAAGATAGGAGAATTCTTCTCCGTCTTTTCCCTGAATCCGGAATACGGAATTGTCACAGGTGATGACTGTATTGAATTTCTCATCTGATTCAATGGTGACAGTGGCATCCGAGTCGGATAATTTTCTTGTAATTTCAGAAAAAAGCTTTGCCTCCAGAGCAATCTTTCCCTTTTCCAGGATGTCGCCTTCTACCTTTGTTTCAATACCGAGTTCCATATCATTAGCGGTCAGCTTAATTGTGTCGGTGGAGGCATCGATTAGGATGCATTCCAGAATAGGCATGGTTGTTTTGGAGGGAACCGCTTTTAATACAATATTGATTCCGTTTAAAAGAGCAGCTTTTTGAAATGTAAGCTTCATAGTTGTTGATAACTTCCTTTCTGGTTGAAGAGGGATTTTCATGTATAAATATATAAAAGATTTTCGCCGTATTCGTAGTAGGTCCTGTGAATTTGTGAATAAGCCTGTTTTTCCTGTAAAATAAAAGAAAACCGGTTGTTTATGAGGTTGTGGGTAACTTTGAGAATCAGTCTGAACAACCTGAGAATTATCCACAAGGGAAAACAGAGGAATATTTCAGGACATGTTATCCACATTTTTTTAACAGTGCATCCACAAAGTCGTCCACAGCTACTGCGGATTGATTTTTTTCTTGAGGATATCGATGGTATTTTTTAAATTCTCATCATTTTTGATTTCGGTGGCAATTTTTTTTGTTCCATGAATGATCGTTGTGTGATCGCGGCCGCCGAGCGCTTTTCCGATATTCTGGAGAGACTCGGTTGTCATTTCACCACAGAGATACATGACGATCTGACGTGGAAATACCAGTTCCTTGCTCCGTTTCTGTCCGATAATATCGAGAGAGTTAATTCCGAAATGTTCGGAAACAACATTGATAATCAACTGGGGAGTGATTTCTCTGGCAGCATTGGGAGATATCAGATCTTTTAAGGCTTCTTCGGCCAGTTCGATATTGATTTCCCGGTTGTTGAGTTTACTTAACGCAACGATTTTTGTGAGAGCACCCTCCAGTTCACGAATATTGGATTTTACATTGGAAGCAATATATTTGATTACCTCGTTATCAATATTATATCCTTCCAGTTCTTCCTTTTTACGCAGAATTGCCATCCGGGTTTCATAATCCGGCGGCTGAATATCAACGGTCAGTCCCCATTCGAAACGGGAACGGAGCCGGTCTTCCAGAGTTTCAATTTCTCTCGGAGGCCGGTCTGAGGAGATGATGATTTGTTTTTTTGCTTCGTAAAGGGCATTGAACGTGTGGAAAAACTCCTCCTGCGTGCTTTCCTTACCGATAATGAACTGGATATCGTCGATCAACAGAACATCGTTATTTCTGTATTTTTCACGGAATTCCGTTGTGGAAACATTGTTTTTATTTCGGATGGCATCGATCAGTTCGTTGGTAAATTTCTCCGAAGTCACATAGAGAATTTTTGCGTTTGGATTATTTTTCAGCACAAAATGGGCGACGGAATGCATCAGGTGGGTTTTCCCGAGACCAACGCCTCCATAAATAAACAGAGGATTGTAGATTTCTCCCGGAGATTCTGCCACCGCAAGGGATGCAGCATGGGCCAGATTATTGTTTTTGCCGACAACAAATGTATCAAACGTGTAGCGCGGATTCAGATTCGCGTTCTGAATGGCAAGCTGGCTCACTGCGGTTGCGTTATTGTTGATCAGCTTTTTTTCGGTTGTTTCTTCTCTGACGCTGTCTTTTAAAATAAATCTGATCTCACATTGGAAGCCGGTTACCTCTTCAATTGTGAATTTCAGAAGAAACTCATATTTTTTTTTCACATAGTTCAAAAACAGGTCATCCGGCACGAGAATTGTGAGGATATCTTTATCCACAGAATATGGCTTTAACGGAAGGAGCCAGGTCTTGTAGGACACATCGGTGATATCATGTTCTTCCTTTATATTTAAAAGGATTTCGTCCCATTTTTCGATAATTTTCTCCAGCATATTCATACTCCTAAACATGTGTATAAACATGTGCATAATTGTGGATAAGTTCAGGGCTCGTCCACAAAAGCACATAAACCCAATCTAACTCTATTTTACATTAAAATCGATTGTTTTTCAATGATAATATTTTCATCCACATGTTTTCCAGTAGTTATCCATAAACTTATCCACAATTTATCCACAGTTTGGGGATAAATTATGTTAATCAGCCGGAGCGGATCCGGATGGAAAATGATTGAAATATGGATTGACGTTTTTTTTCATGTTTTGTATAATGCGTCTGTGGCTGTATTGCATTGTATCTTGAAAAAGAACAGTAGCAGGAGGAAAATTGAATATGAACATGAGAGTGGACAAAAAAGTAATGGACATGTCACTGGCCGGGATCTTCACAGCAATCATTATCGCCATGTCAGTAGTACCGTTTCTGGGCTACATACCGTTGGGATTTATGAATGCCACGATCATCCATGTTCCGGTTATTATCGGAGCGATTCTTCTGGGGCCGAAATATGGTGCCTATCTGGGACTGGTATTTGGTATGACCAGCCTGATCAAGGCAACCCTGACTCCCACGGTGACATCCTTTGTATTCAGTCCGTTTGTAACGATCGGCGGATACAGCGGAAATATGTGGAGCGTTGTTATTGCCATCGTTCCCCGTGTCATGATCGGCGTCGTTGCCTACTATGTTTATGAGCTCGTGATGAAGGTAGCTCACGGTATGAAAGGAAGCCAGACCGTCGCATTATGGATCGCCGGAATTGCGGGAGCCATGACCAACACACTGCTTGTTATGAACGGAATTTATATCTTTTTTGGAAACAGCTATGTGGCTGCCTCCAACAAAGCAGTGGAACGCGTTTATGATGTGATCCTCGGAATTATCGTTTCCTTTGGTATTCCGGAGGCAATCGTGGCCGGAATTCTGACCGCCGCGATTGTAAAAGTACTCTTTAAGATTAAAAATCATTGATTCGAATAAAAAATTATTTTCGTATCAATTCATATAATATATAGGAAGATACTAAATATAGTTATAAAAGAAAATACAGGCACATGTTATTGGGATGAAATTTTTTCGTCCCAATTTTTGCCAGTAAAACAGAGGTTTTTTTAAAAATTAGCTCTTGACGAAGCGAAATAACTTCTATATAATTGAAACGATGTTTCAATCTGTCTTTGTTTATATGGTACATGTATAAGGTACTTATATTTTATAGTAAGAGGAGGTGCCGGGTTTATGAAAATGACATTTCAGCCGAAAAATACTCAGAGAAAAAGAGTTCATGGTTTCAGAGCAAGAATGAGCAGCGCAGGCGGTAGAAAAGTTTTAGCTGCCAG
>JALEWG010000185.1 GCA_022788065.1 Lachnospiraceae bacterium
GGAGTCCATGGATGCGAAAGAACTGGATAAACTGGCAAAAGAACTGGCGAAGAAAATGCGCCAGGCAGCTGCAGAGCTTAACTTTGAGGAGGCAGCGAGACTTCGCGACCGCATGAAGGAAGTGAAGCAGATGCTTCTGGATATCGAAAACTGAAAATGACGGTTGACAAGGGATTCCGGCAATAATAAAATATTGGCGGAATGCCGGAACGGATCAAAGCAGGATGGGTTGGACAGGATGAGACTATGTGACAGTGAAGCCGGGAAAACCTATACAGTCTGTTCCGTGAATACGGAGGGGACACTCAGGGGACGCCTTGAAGCACTGGGCGTCTGCAAAAATACGGTGGTCATGATACTGAACCGGAAACGGAGCGGCTCAGTGATCATAAAGGTACGTGGAACGCGCCTTGCGCTCGGGAGAAAAATCACAGAGGGGATTATGATCAGGAGGGCATAAACGGGTGCGGAATGCGGAAAAATCCATCACAGTCTGCTTTGCGGGTAATCCGAACTGTGGAAAAACGACGTTGTTTAACGCGCTCACCGGCGCAAGACACAAGGTGGGAAACTGGCCGGGCGTCACGGTGGAGCGGATCGAGGGAACCATAAGATGCGAAGGAATGTCTGCGCGGCTTCTGGACACCCCCGGTATTTACAGCCTGACTTCCTATTCGATTGAAGAGCAGGTGACAAGCCGCTGTCTGGCGGAAGACAATGTGGAGGTAATCGTGAATGTGGCCGATGCATCGGCTCTGGAGCGCAGTCTGTATCTGACGCTGCAGCTTCTGAAACTGAAAAAACCGATGATCCTTGCCCTCAACATGATGGACCTTGCTGAGGAAAGAGGCATTCATATCGACTGCGAGCGTCTTTCGACTATGCTCGGTCACATATCTGTGATTCCGGTTTCCGCAAAGAATCGGACCGGACTGGATGCACTGACGGACGCGGTGTTTGACCGCCGCCGGTACAGACGGCCGGATTCTGTTGCTTTCAGGGAAGAATACAGCTATGCGGAGAAGATCGTACATGAATGCGTGAGCCGCAGACCGGACAGGGAGGCCGGGGAGGAGAGCCTTTGCTTCACAGACCGGGCGGACCGGCTACTGACTCATGAAATCTGGGGAGTGCCGATCTTTTTTGGCATCATGGCTCTCGTGTTTTTTCTCACATTTTCGGTGGGTGACTTTTTCAAAGAATATCTTGAGGAGGCCTTCGCCGTATTTTTGCAGGCGGCGCGGTCCTTTTTGAAGCAAACGGGGACGGATCCCCGGCTGATTTCACTGGTGACCGACGGAATCTTTGCGGGTGTGGGAGGGATCCTTTTATTTCTGCCGAATCTTGTGATCCTGTTTTTTGCACTGGCGATTCTGGAGGACAGCGGGTACATGGCAAGGATCGCGTGGCTCATGAATGAGACCATGGGGCTGGCCGGTCTTTCCGGCAAGGCATTTCTCCCGATGGTGTTGGGATTCGGCTGTTCGGTTCCCGCCGTTCTGGCGGCCAGAACTCTGGATAATGAAGCGGACAGGAAAAAAACGATCGCAGCGGTCCCGTTTATGTCGTGTTCGGCGAGACTTCCCGTGTATGTGCTTTTTTCCGGGATCTTTTTTAAAGATTATGCTGCGCCGGCAGCTTATTCCATGTACGTGATCGGGCTGGCTGCTGCAGTGGCTGCCGCGAGGATCCTGCATGTGGCCCGGAAGGACGGATCGGAGCAGGCACTTCTGATCGAACTTCCGGAGTACCGGTCTCCGGATGCCTGCACAGTTTTGCTCTCTGTTCGGGAGCGGGTGCGGGAGTACCTGATGAAGGCCGGAACAACGATTTTTCTGGCCTCTGTCATCCTGTGGTTTCTCATGAACATGGGACCTTCGGGATTTGCGGAGCATGCGACGGACAGCTTTGCCGCAGCTCTCGGAAAACTGCTCGTACCGGTGCTTAGACCGGCCGGGTTGGGAAACTGGCAGACGGCCGTTGCACTGCTTTCCGGAGTTCTGGCAAAAGAGGCGATCGTTTCCGGCTTTGCAGTTTTGTACGGAATACCCGATATCAATTTACCTGCCGGGATGGCGAAGCTCGAGAGAATACTTACCGAATCGGGGTTTACTTTTGTGAATGCGTATGCGCTGATGATCTTCTGTCTGCTCTATACGCCATGTATTGCGGCCATCGCCGCTGTGAAAAAAGAAACGGGCTCTACAGGCTTTACGGCCGGAATGATTATTTTTCAGCTTCTGGCAGCCTGGATCGCCGCAGTGATTGTGTACCAGGCCGGAAGCCTGATTTTTTAAAGAAAAGAGAGGAATACCTGATGGAAGAGAAGCTCCTGCTGGAAACCGTGGTGCTGGCCGGAAAGATCATGCTGGCCAGCGGCTCTGAGGTTTACCGCGTGGAAGATACCATGAGATATATGCTGAAACAGTCCGATTATCCGATGGCTGAGCCGGTCGTGTTTGCCACCGGTCTCTTTGTCTCTTTGGACGATCCCGAGAGAGACTCCATTACGATCGCGAGAAGAATCCCCGCAAGAAGCACCAACGTAAACAGGATCTGCCTGGTCAATGATATTTCCAGGCGGTTCTGCAGCGGAAAGCTCACCGCGGAGGAGGCATACGCGGAACTGAAGAACGTTGAGTCGTCCATGCAGTACTCCAATTTTATGAAGGCGCTGGGAATCGTCGGTGTTTCCGCCAGCTTCGCTCCGATTTTCGGAGGGAATGTGCTGGATTTTTTCACCACGGCGATCGTGGGGGTGATTCTTGCCCTCTCGGACAGCCTGATGAAACGGCTGCGGCTCAATGACTTCTGTATGACAGCGTTCTGTGCCTTTATGGTGGCATTTTCCGCAATGGTCATTCAGAAATTTATTTTTCCTGCATGCAATGCGGATGTCATGATTATAAGTCCCATTATGACACTGGTTCCGGGAGTGGCGTTTACAACAGCCGTCCGGGATACTCTGAACGGCGATTACGGAGCCGGTTCGGCGCGGATGCTGGAAGCCATCGTGGTAGCGTTGGCAGTCGCCGCGGGCGTCGGCTTCGGCCTGGTGCTGTTTGAGTTCTTATGGGGAGGTGCCGCATGATCATACAGACAGTCAGTGCGTTTTTTGTCGTTTTTATGTTTACGGTGCTTCTGGAGTTGCCGAGGCGGTATGTCCTCTATACGGCTGCATCCGGCGCCATGGGCTGGTGGATGTATCTGATGGTTCAGAACGCGTGGAATTCATCCATGATGGCAGCGTTTGTCTCCACGCTGGTGGTGGCTTTTCTGAGCCATATCCTGGCGCGCCTTAAGAAGGCGCCGGTAACCGTATTCTTTGTGTCAGGAACACTCCCGGCTGTTCCGGGAGCCGCCATATACCGCAGCGTTTACTACTTTATCCATAACGATCCAGACAGGTGCAGCTACTATCTGGCGGAGACGCTCCAGGTGGCGGGAGCGATTGCCATGGCAATCTTCATTATGGATTCACTGTTCCGTCTGTTTCTGGTTTACCAGCACAGAAAGACTCCCACTGGATAATTCCGCGGCCGTCGGATCCGGAAAACAGATACGGTTTATCAGACAGGATATCCTCTTCGGGTACTTCGCTGCGGTTGATATCGCAGATCATGCGGCAGCAGGATTCGTAGGAGAGAGAAGAAAAAGGTATGAAAAGGACTTCGTGAATACTGGAGGGCAGAATGATCAGATCCGGCCCGATCCGGTCTGCGAGATCCTTTGTGATATGGTCGTAAAGGAGGCAGGAGGCACCATAGATTCCGGATTCATTGGTGAGAATATAGATTGGCGGGAGCAGCGGATCTTCCGGATTCCGGGAGGGCTCCTGCTTATTTTTTGCCTTTTTGCCGATAGTTCCGAATAGAAGCGTCTCCAGATCGCTCAGAATTGCAGGATTCATGCGCGGAGTATTGTCTTTTGCGACAGCAAACAGTTCAGAAGGCGACATACCCCACAGAGCGGCCTGCCGGTTGCGGACGATCGAGGTGATCTGCTGATTTTCGCGGTTTCCCAGATGAAGCGCAAAGATAACTGCCAGATCCAGAAACGGAACCCAGGGAACCGTTTCGAGGAAAGTCTGATTCCTTTCCCGGGATATGAGACGGAAGATCAGTCTGCCGCGGACGGCCTCAAAATCACAGAGTGACGCGATGAGCGGTTCCGGTACGGGAAACTCGCTTTTCAGACTGGAGAGAACCAGCTTGCAGAGGGCCTCCATGGGCGTTCCGTTTTTGTAATACTCATACAGCGGGGCCAGATAAATCACGGGAGCACCTGCAGATTTCGGATCCGTAACGATCAGAGCCTCCAGTTGTACATCATTGTTTTTCCTTATTTTTTCGCGGAACAGTCTTGTTTCGGGAGCTGTGCGGTCGGAAAGCATTTTTGTGAAATGATCACAGAAAGAAGTGTAGTTCATAGGATACCTCCAGAATTGATGAAAAGAATGTTTTTAGATAGGACGAAATGAATTGGTCATGCGACCGGTAAAAAAGAATGGTGGCTTTATTTTACGGTACGGAACAGAAAAATTCAAGAGGGACTTGACAGTTTACATATTTATAATATCAATTTTACAAATATTTTACATAGATTTTTTAAATTTGACTCTCAAAGTATTTGTGATAAGATGAAGATAAGTGCTCGGGCAGGAAACACCTGCCTTATTTTTACGTTGGGCGGGGATTGATAGGACCGTGGATAAAAGGATTTTATATATTTCCGATCTGGATGGAACGCTTCTCGGAGAGAAGGACGAAATACCGGATCGATCGGTGAACATATTAAATGAACTTCTGGACCGGGGACTTCTGTTCACGGCGGCGACGGCAAGAACACCGCTTTCGGCAGTGCCGATCTTGAGAAACCTTCATCTGTCACTCCCTGTGATCCTGTTAAATGGGGCGATGCTCTACGACAGGAACGAACACAGGATCATGGAGACGGTGGAGTTCGGAAAAACGGCGATGGAATGTCTGGCGGAGGCGGAGCGGGAAGCCGGCTTCGGAGGGCTGATTCTCTCGGAGAAAAACGGTAAACTGATGTTGAACCGGGGGCGTGTCCCCTCGCTGCTGTGGGAGGGCTATTTCCGATTGGAAGAACTGGAGGAAACGGACGCGGTCCGGAAAGAATTTCTGAATTACAGCGCCGGTGATCTGGTTTCGGAGCGGTGTGTTTACGCCCTTTATATGGATTCGGAGCCGGATCGGCTTATGCGGATGCAGGAGATCCTGAGACAGGGACCGGAACTGACGCTTGATTATTACAAGGATATCTATACGGAAAACCGCTGGTGCCTGGAAATTTTCAGTTCCCGGGCATCCAAGGGAAGTGCGGTCCGAAGGCTTAAGGATTTATGCGGTGCAGACAGGGCGGCGGCGTTCGGGGACGGAATCAATGATGTGTCGCTTTTTGAGACCTGTGAGGAAAAACTGGCAGTAGCGAATGCCTGTGATCCGTTAAAACGTATGGCAGACCGGGTGATCGGAAGCAATCTGGAGGATGGAGTGGCGGTATATTTGAAGGAGAGGTGCCGGAATCTGTGAAAGATATTTTGATTGTCAGCCACTGTTTTTTAAATACAGCGGCAAAAGTGAAGCGGTTTAAAGAGCAGGCGGTTCTCGAGGAGGAAAGCCTGAGGAGAGATCTGTTAAAAACGGCGGCAGACCGGGGGATCCAGCTGATCCAGCTTCCCTGCCCGGAGTTTCTCATGTACGGGGCTGTCCGGTGGGGACATACATATGAACAGTTTGACAATGCATTTTACCGGAGCCGATGCAGAGAGCTTCTGACGCCGGTGATGCAGGAGTTAAAAGAATATCTGGCACATCCGGAGGAATACAGAATCCTCGGTGTGCTCGGAATTGACGGAAGTCCCAGCTGCGGAGTGAAATATACCTGCCGGGGCGATTGGGGCGGAGAGTTCAGCGGAAGAGATATCACGCCCGTTATCAAAACGGTTCATATGGAAGAGGGACGCGGCGTATTTATGGAGGTCCTTCATGAAATGCTGCAGGAGAACGGGATCAGGATTCCTGTCGAAGGTCTGTTCGCGAGAGAAAAGGAGCGGGCATTTGGAATGCTCGGCAAAGAGGTATAATGGCAGAAATCGTATTTGAACATGTATCAAAATCCTTCGGAAATACAAAAGTAATAGAAGATCTGAATCTGACAGTGAAGGATGGGGCGTTTACCGTTCTTCTGGGACCGTCTGGCTGCGGCAAGACCACGCTGCTTCGCATGATCGCCGGAATCGGACCTGCCACGGAGGGGACGATTTATATGGATGGAGAAGATATCTCGGATATTCCGCCCGGAAAAAGAAATGTGGCGATGGTGTTTCAGAACTATGCGATCTATCCGACCATGTCGGTCCGGGAAAACATTGAGTTCTGTCTGAAAAACAACCGTGTTCCGAAGGAGGAACGGAAAAGACGCGTGGAGAAGGTCGCAAAGACCGTAGGTCTGGAGGAGTATTTGAACAGAAAGCCTTCCCAGCTTTCCGGCGGTCAGAGGCAGAGAATCGCTCTGGCCAGAGCGATGGTGAAAGAACCGGCTGTCTTTTTGATGGACGAGCCGCTTTCCAATCTGGATGCCAAGCTGCGGGCGGCCATGCGGAGCGAATTGATCGAACTCCATGAACAGCTGAAAACGACGTTTGTATATGTGACTCATGACCAGGGAGAGTCCATGGCTATGGCGGACGAGATCGTTCTGATGGATCACGGAAAAATCATGCAGAGGGGAACACCGGAGGAAATCTACCATGATCCTGACAATGTGTTTACGGCACAGTTTATCGGGACGCCGCCGGCCAACATCTTAAAATCCGGCGAAGGATCGGAGTGCTTCGGGTTCCGTCCGGAAAGAGCGGTGATTTTGCGTACGTCCGGTGAATATGCTGCCGGCTCGTCGACTGCGGAGCCTTTTTTGGAGGGCAGTTTCTGCCGGGAAGGTGTGATCCTGACAAGAGAGATGTTAGGGTCGGAAACGATTTATAAGGTCCGGATTCCGGAAGGAGAGATCATGGTAAAAAGTGCAGATTTCTCCATGCGTTCCGGAGAACGGATCCATGTGGCGGTTGCGCCGCAGTACCTGTACTTTTTTGACGGTGAGGGGAAAAGGATCCGGGAAAAATCGGGACATGCTGGAAAGGGACTGTGATTCGGTGAAAAAGGAAGATCCGACGATGGAGAAAAAAGAAATTGTTCAGAATAAAAAAAAGAAAAAAGACCGCGGGGCAGGTGCGGCGCCTTATCTGATGATCGGTCCGGCCATGGCACTGCTCATGGTATTCGTGTTTTACCCGCTGGTCAATCTGGTGTATCTGAGCTTTTATGATTATAACCTGATCGGGAAAAAGAAGTTTATCGGCCTCAAGAATTACAATACACTGTTTTTTGTAAAGACGGATTTTCTGAATGCACTGGAGAATACGGCAGTGTACACGGGAACAGTGGTCTTTTTCAGCCTTCTTCTGGCAATTCTGTTCGCGATGTGGCTGGAGAGGGACAGCCGGTTCAACCGGTTCCTGCAAAAAAGTATGTTTACGCCGTATCTGATCTCTATGGTATCCTGCGCGTATATCTGGTCATGGATCTACAACGATGACAGCGGTATTTTAAATGCCATGCTGGCGCTGTTCCACCTGCCGCTTTCCAGGTGGTTAAAGGATTCCCAGATTGCACTGTTCTGTGTGGCTGCCGTGGCAGTCTGGAAAAGCCTCGGCTATTACCTGATCATCGTGATGGCTTCGATCCGCTCGATTCCGGCAGAGATCCTGGAAGCGGCGTCTCTCGACAACACGCCTCCGGTCCGGAAGTTTTTTAAGATCACGCTGCCCATGATCTCGCCGCAGCTGTTTTTCCTCCTGATCACGATTACCATCAGCTCCTTCAAAGTATTTGATATGGTGCAGGTCATGACAAACGGAGGACCGGGAAATGCGACGGATGTGCTTGTCACTTATATCTACCGGTATGCCTTTGAGATGAACGCGAAGGTGGGATACGCGTCTGCGGCAGGAACGGTGCTGCTTGTGATCCTCATGATCCTGACCTTTATCTATTTCCGGCTTCTGGGAAGGAAAGTGTATTACCAGTAACCGGGCGGCAGCGGAGGATGACGATATGAAAATGAAAAGAAATACCCGGTACAGGATCCGGGGCATGATCATCCGCACGATTTCGTTCTGCTTTAAACTGATCATGCTTGTATTTTTCCTGTTCCCGTTTTACTGGATGATTACCACAGCTTTCAAGACATACGGGGAATCCATTCTGTTTCCGCCGACTCTTTGGCCGAAGGAATGGTCGCTGAACGCATTTACAGATGTGAACAGGAGAATCAATATTGCCCATTATCTGAAAAATTCTCTGATCGTGGCATCAGCTGTCGTTGTACTGCAGCTTGTTATAAACGTTCCTGCAGCCTACGGATTTGCCAGATATGAGTTTAAAGGAAAAAAGATCATGTGGGCGCTTGTCATGCTGGCCTTCATGATTCCGACACAGATCACATTTGTGCCGGTTTACATCATGTTTTCGAAGGCAAAGCTATTAAAAACATTGTGGCCGCAGATTCTGCCGTTCGCAGCTAACGCCTACGGAATCTTTCTCATGAGGCAGTCGTTCATGCAGGTGCCGGATGAGCTGCTGGAGGCTGCCCGTATGGACAACGCCGGAGAACTGAAGATCATGATGAAAATCGTTCTCCCAATGGCAAAATCCAGTATTATTACGGCGGAATTGTTCAGCTTTATCAGCACCTGGAATTCCTATTTCTGGCCGCTGGTCATGACCAATTCCGATTCGGTACGTCCCCTGACACTGGCCATGCAGCGGCTCCAGGACGCCAATCAGGGACTGGAGTGGCCCGTACTGATGGCGGCCAACACATTAGTGGTGCTTCCCGTTCTGATCCTGTTTGTTGTTCTGAGCAGACAGATCATGGAGTCCTTCGGATACAAGGGAAGCAAATAATTTTGAAATTTTGCGCATTTATGCGGAAAATAAATTTTCAATTATAAAAAGGAGAGGTAATCATGAAAAAGAAACTTATGGCAGCAGTGATCGGTTTTGCCGGAATTTCTCTGACCGCATGCGGCAGCAAAGAAACCGCCGCAACTACCGCGGCAGCGACGACAGCGGCTGAGACAACAACAGCTGCGGAAACGACAAAAGCTCCTGAGACAGAGGCGAAGAAGGAAGAGGGACCGGCGAAGGTGACGGAGCCGATCACCATTACTTTCTGGCATGACCGCACTTCTGATACCGACCACGCATTCCTGCAGAAATCCATCGAGGAATTCAACAAGACGAACGAGTACGGCATCACGGTTGAGGAAGTTGCGCAGGGATATCTGGACAATGTGCAGGCAGCCATCGAGACGGCTATTGCAGCGGGCGATGCCCCGGAACTGGCAGATCTTTCCTGTAACGGAATTCCGCTGTTCGCCTCCGAGGGCGTGTTGGCGGATATGACTCCGTATGTGAAGAGAGACGGCTTCGACATGAGCAATGTCGTAAAAGAACTGACGGATTATGTTTATTATGAGGATCAGATCGTTGCAATGCCGTACACTCGCGGGACCGCGATCCTTTACTACAACAAGGACCTCTACGAGAAGGCAGGACTGGATCATGCTCCGGAATCTCTGGAAGAGCTAAATGAGTATGCGAAAAAGATCTATGACGATTCCAACGGAGAGATCAAGGGCGTCGGTTACACCATCGAGCCGACTTATTATCAGCACTATCTGCTCGCGTCCTTAAACGGGATTGGTTTCATGGATGAAGACGGTCTCGGCGCATCATGCGTGACAGACGGAACCATGGAAAAATTCCTGACAGACTGGTATACCTGGACGGAGGAGGGCTGGTGTGAGATCCCGGCGCTGTCCAGCGCAAGCTCCGCAATGCAGGAGGCCTTCTACAACGGCAAGCTGGCTGCATTCGTTTCCAGCTCCAACCGCGCGACCTCTATTTCCAATAAGGCTGCTGATGCGGGAATCACGCTCGGCATGTCCGGAACCGTAGGATATGGCGGATACGCTGCACCGCTCGGCGGCGGTTCCATCGGCATTATCGGAAAAGACCATAACGACCAGGAAATCGCTGCAGCATGGGAGTTCGTAAAATTCCTCATGAGCGACGATCAGGTTGCAAAGAACCATATCGAGACAGGTGTTCTTCCGACTACCTATTCCGCAGTGGAAGGAAAGGAACTGAAAGATTTCTGGGCTGATGAAAAGAACGCCGGCTACCGCATCTCCTACGAGCAGGTGAAGAACGCTTCCGCACCGTCCATGTCTCTCTACACATCAGAGTGGAACGGAATCGTGAGAAGCGCATACTCTCAGGTGATCCAGGCCAGAGACATCACTCCGGCTGACGCTGTAAAGAATATGGCAGCTGAGGCTGAGGCACTGTTCCCGGCAAAATAAAATAAAAACAAAGAGAGCGTTGCTCAATGACTTGAAATCCGTATGACTTCGGGTTAGGTGCAGCGCTCCTTCTTTATGGGGCTGTCGTACTAAAAGCGACAGCCCCTTGATTTGCTCTTATTCCTTCCCTCGGCCGTAACAGCTCAGGCAGTTCTGGACGGTTTATCTTGTTTCCGAATCCTCTCCGTAGCATCACAAACAGTTTTACGGAGGATTTGACTATATTCCGGACTTCCTTCCGTAGCATCACAAACCATTTTACGGACGATTTGACTGTTTCCAGATTTCCCTCCGTAGCATCACAAACAGTTTTACGGAGGATTTGACTATATTCCGGATTTCTCTCCGTAACAACACAAACAATACTACGGACGATTTAACGATATCTCGGATTTCATACGTAGCAAGGCCAATAATTCTACGGACGGTTTGCCTTTTTCCAAAACTCCGTCCGTAGCAACTCATTAAGAGAAGGGGAAGTGTACGGATCGTCTTGTGCGACAGCCCCGGAAAGCGGAGCAAATCCCTCAGAAATTTATGTAAAAACGGAAATGTTATTTACGGGCAAAATGATATCGCGTATAATATGATTACAGCTGTTAAATATTTACTAAATATTTATCAACCAACGGCGACAGGAGGTCTGCATATGGATAACAGAGAACTGATTCGAAGTGCACTGGAAGCCATGAAAAAAGCGTATACACCGTATTCTGACTATAAGGTGGGAGCTGCTCTGCTGACAAAGAGCGGGAAGGTGTATCAGGGCTGCAATATTGAAAATGCCGCATATACTCCGACGAACTGTGCGGAGCGTACCGCATTTTTCCGGGCAGTTTTTGACGGAGAGCGTGAATTTGACCGGATCTGTGTTGTAGGTGGAAAACATGGAGAACCGGTGGACTACGCGGCGCCGTGCGGAGTGTGCAGACAGGTTATGATGGAATTCTGCGATCCGGAAACATTTCGGATCATCCTGGCTGTCGATGAAGATCACTATTCCGAATATCTGCTCAAAGAACTGCTTCCCCTGGGATTCGGCCCGGGAAATCTGGCATAAATGTTGTTGGATCAGCTTTTGGAAAAGAGGGCAGACCGTCTGAAGGTATTTCTTCCGGGCCGTCTGGAGACGGGAGAAAGCGCATAATCAGATATAACAGATGAATTTTATGAAAGAAGGAGCGCTGCACAATGCCTTGAAATCGGAATGATTTCGGGTAAAGAGCAGTGCTCCTTCGATTTTTTCGGACCGTTACTGTTTTCCGATACGTTTCATGTAATCGTGAAACCACTCTTCTCCGAATTTATACTTCATGCAGTCTAAAACCAGCTTCACGCAGGTGTCATCCCCGAGTCTGGCGTTGTTGAAGGTCAGATCGTAGTTTACCGGGTTTGTCCAGTAGTTGCCGCCGGAGTAGTAGGTATAGTAATCGGAGCGGTATTTGTCTGTCTTCGTGATCAGGCGGTTGGCCTCCTCCACCGTGATATCGTCCATGCGGTCCAGAACGCGCTTTAAGGTGTAGGAGCGAGGGGCCTCTACGTAAATGCTTATCACATTCGGACGGTTCTTTAAGATAAAATCGGCGCATTTTCCGACGATCACGCAGGATTCCGTGTCGGCCAGCTTCTCGATGATCAGCTTCTGGTATTCGAACAGACGGTCATCGGAGGTAAATCGGGAGAGATTCCCGACGGGCTTGTGGCGCTTCGGAAGCTCCTGGAGCTGCTTTGTCAGGAGACTTCCGTTTAAGGTCTCGTTTGCCTCCTTAAAAAAGTGCTCCGGATATCCGCTGTACTCGGATGCCAGCGTCAGGATCCGGTTATCGTAGCTGTGGATATGGAGCTCGTCGGCCAGCTTCGCGGCAATATCGCGCCCTCCGGATCCGAAGCCTCTCGCTACAGTGATTACAAAGTTTTTCATACGCTTTCCTGTCCTTTCTGCCGGACCTTTGAAGTGTCCGGCGCCGTTCATTTTGTCAGAACTTTTTATTCATACAGGAAGCAGGCGACCATGTGGCCCCCGCCCACATCCGTAAGCTTCGGAATTTCCTTTCTGCACCGCTCACTGCAGTGGCTGCACCGTCCGGCAAGCGGACATCCCACCTGATCGCCGATGGGGCTTGGGATATCGCCCGTGAGGGGAACGCGCTCTTTTTTGGCAAGCGGACTTTCCGGCGGAATCGCGGAGAGAAGCGCCTTCGTATAGGGGTGCTTCGGATCCGAATAGATTCCCTCCGCAGTGTAGTACTCCATAATACGGCCAAGGTACATGATGATGATCCGGTCGCTGATGTATTTGATAATGCCGAGATCGTGGGAGATGAACACGTATGTCAGGCCGTATGTTTTCTGGAGACTGCGGAACAGGTTGATGACCTGTGCCTGGATGGAGACGTCGAGAGCGGAGACCGGCTCATCGCAGACAATGATCTTCGGCTCCATGCAGAGCGCGCGGGCAATGTTGACCCGCTGTCTCTGGCCGCCGGAGAACTCGTGGGGATACCGCTCCATGTGCTGGATATCCAGTCCGACCTGTTGGAGCGCTTCCAGAGCCAGCTGGCGGCGTTCTCTCGCGGTCTCTCCGATGCCGTTGACCTTCATGGCCTCCTCGATGGAGTAGGCCGCGGTCTTTCTGGGGTCCAGGGAGGAATAGGGATCCTGGAAAATCATCTGGATATCGCGCCTTGTTTTTTTCTTCTCATAATCCGGAAGATTCCACAGGTCTCTGCCGTAATAGGTGATTTTTCCTTCTGACGGTTTGTGGAGCTTTACGAGGCAGCGGCCCAGTGTGGACTTGCCGCAGCCGGATTCTCCGATGATGCCCAGGGTCTCGCCCTCATAGATATCGAAAGACACATCGCTTAACGCGTGAAGGATCTTGTTCTTTTCAGTGAGCTTCTTACTGCGGATCACAAAGTTTTTGCTCAGATGCTCCACTCTCATGATTACATTCTTCTTAGTCCTCATTGTGATTCACTTCCCCTCTCGTTAATCTGGTCTCTGCAGTCTGCCGGTGGCAGGCGACAAAGTGTCCCGGCTCCACTTCAAGGAGCGGGGGAACTTCATGCCGGCATTTTTCCGTCGCGTACGGGCAGCGATTGTAGAAGTTGCAGCAGTAGCCGGTCAGTCTGAGATCCGGAGGCGTACCGGGAATGGTCTTTAACGCGTCTTTCGAAGAGCTGCTGAGCTTCGGCATGGAATCCAGAAGTCCCCAGGTGTACGGGTGAAGAGGCGTCTGATAGAGTGCCACGGTGTCGGCATACTCCACTGTATTTCCTGCGTACATGACCATCACCGTATCGCACATGTCCCAGACGACGCCCAGATTGTGGGTGATCAGAAGGATGGCGGTGTTGAGTTTTTTCTGAAGGTCCTTAAGAAGCTCCAGAACCTGCGCCTGTACGGTCACGTCGAGGGCGGTGGTAGGCGTTCATCCGCTTTTCCGCCTCCGGGATTCCCACCAGGCGGAGCGCCTCCACGGCTTTATTCCAGGCGTCCTTTTTACTGATCGTTTTATCATGTTCGCGGATCATTTCTACCATCTGGTAGCCGATCTTGAATACGGGATCCAGGGAGGTCATGGGATTCTGGAAAATCATGCAGCACTCGCCTCCGCGAAACCGCTCCATCTCGTTTTCTGAGAGCGCTCTTACGTCTGTCCCGTCAAAAATAATGGAGCCGTCCACGATCCGCCCGGTTTTTGCCGGCATGAGACGCATGACGGAGGCGCTGGTGACGGATTTTCCGGAACCGGACTCACCGACAATGCCCATGGTCTCGCCCTGCTTCAGAGAAAAGCTCACACCGTCCACGGCTCTGGAGACGCCGCTGGCCTGGAAAAAGTAGGTTTTCAGGTCTTTTACCTTTAAAATTACATTGTTGTCACTCATGCTGTTTTCCTCCTACTGTTTCATTTTCGGATCCAGAACATCGCGGATACCGTCGCCGAGCAGGTTAAAGCCCACAACTGTCACGAGAATAAAGAGACCCGGTACTCCGGCCACATGGGGAGCGGTGGTAAGACAGTCGCGGCCGACCCTGAGGATGCTGCCCCAGGAGGCTGTCGGCAGCGCGATTCCGAGTCCAAGGAAGCTTAAGGAGGCTTCGGAGATGATAGCGCTCGCCACGCGGAGCGTTGCGTACACGATGATCTGGGATACGCAGTTGGGAAGAATATGGCAGAACAGAAGCCGCAGGGACGATACACCGACCACGCGGCAGGCGTTGCAGTATTCTTCTTCTTTGACGATCAGCACCTGTCCGCGGGTCACGCGGGCAAATCCCGGTACGCTGGCGATACCGATGGCAAAAATCACGTTCAGCACGCCGTTTCCCAGAACAGTGATGAGGATCATTGCCAGAAGAATGAACGGGAAGGAAAACATACCGTCCATAATACGCATGAGTACCGCGTCGATGATACCGCCGCAGTAGCCGGCACACAGTCCGATGAGGACGCCTGCACAGGCTCCAACCAGAGTCGCGCCGACGGCCACAATCAGGGAAACGCGGGCGCCATATATGATACGAGATAAAATGTCGCGCCCGAGGTCGTCGGTTCCGAGGAGATGTCCCGGAAAACCGATTCCCTTAAACGGGAGAATCGGGTTGATCTCATTGGGATCGTATGGCGCGATAAGAGGCGCCAGTATGGCAAGAAGGAACATCAGACATACGATAATCAGACCGATGATGGCCGTTTTGTTCCGTGCCAGCTTGTGCCATGCGTTGTTGGCCTTTCTTTCTTTTGACAGCATGGCGATGGCGGCGTCGCGTCCCAGAAGATCCTCTGACACAGCCGCAGCTTTTTTCTTTCTGAATTTCATGGTCATCACCCCTTTTCAAGTTTTACTTTCGGATTCAGCAGCGCGTATGCGACGTCGACCAGCATGTTGCAGAAGACGAACATGATGGCGGAAAACAGGACGGTTCCCTGTATCAGAGCGTAGTCGCGGTTGTTGATTCCTGTGTTGATCATGGTTCCCATGCCGGGCCAGGAGAAGATACCCTCCGTGATAATGGCGCCTGTGAAGGTACCGGCGATCTGAAGCCCGAGAACCGTGATCAGGGGTGGCAGCGCATTTTTCAACGCATGGATCATAATGACCTTAACGCGGCGGATCCCGCGTGCCTTCAGGCAGCGGATGTAGTCGCTTCCCATAATATCGATCATGCTGGAACGGGTCGTTCTGGCGAAGGTGGCCATGGGAATCGTGGCAAGGCAGAAGGCCGGCAGGATCATGTGGCTCACCACATCGCCGACGCCTTTTGACCAGTCGCCCATGCCCATGACCGGAAGAAGACTCATATTGACAGAGAGCTGCAGAACCAGCATCAGAGCCAGCCAGAAGATCGGCATGGACACGCCGATGAGGGCGAGGACCATAAAGATGTAGTCGATGGCGGTGTTCTGCTTAAGTGCCGCGACGATTCCGACGGCGGTTCCGATGAAAAAGGCGAAGAGCAGCGCCACCATGGTTAAGGACAGTGTATTCGGAATTCTGGAGATGATTAAGGAGAGTACCTCCTGGCGGTAACTGTAGGAATAGCCGAAGTCTCCGTGGAGGAGGCCGTCCAGATAAAGTACGTACTGTTCCGGAAGGCTTTTATCCAGATTCATTTCCGCCCGCATGGCCTCGATATCTTCCGGTTCGGCCTCAATTCCGAGGATCGCGACAGCCGGATCGCCCGGAAGCATTCGGGTCAGGAAGAAGGTGATCGTTACGACGACAAGCAGGGTAGGGAGCGTCTGAAGAAGCCGTTTAATAATGATTTTTCCCATATCGGAAGTCCTTTCTGACAGATTTTTCGATACCATGATGCCAAAAAGGGGAAACAAGAAATCTGCTTCCCCTTTCTGTGAAATGCTGCGGTAATTATTCTTCGATCCAGATATTATTGAACGGAGTAGCAACAAGCATCTGTGTATCGGCACGGAGAACGGCGTCGTGTACCTTTTCAGATACAGCCCAGTTCCGGCACTCATATGCGTAGTAAATACCGGTGTAGTCATTCATGACTTTCTCGATGACTTTGCCGTAGGATTCTTTTCTTGCAGCTTCGTCTGTCTGTGAGAAGCCCTCATGAAGCCATGTATCCACTTCCTCATCGGTGTAGCCGCCTGCATTGGAGGAGGCGTGTACCGTGTTGGTGCTGAAGAATTTTTCAAGGAATCCGTAAGGATCCGGGTTGCTGTTCCAGCTTACGCCGTAGCTGTTTACCACATCAGCCTGCCAGGAATCCACAACGGCTGCGGACCAGTCGGCCATGGTGGAGGACTTGATGTCCAGTGTGACGCCGATCTGGCTCCAGTAGTACTGAAGCATCTGAGCCATCTTCTCGCGGTAGGTAGTGGAGCCGATGTAAAGAGTCATGGTAAAGCCGTCCGGATAACCGGCCTCTGCAAGGAGCTTCTTTGCGCCTTCCACATCGTATGCGGGAACCAGATCATTGTAGGCTGTATCGTAGGCGAAGGAGTAAGCCGTGATCGGCTGGTAGGCTCTCGTACCCTCACCGTACTGGTAGATGCCGGTTACAAGAGAATCGATATCCACTGCCATGGTCAGAGCCTTTCTGACGTCGGCGTTTGCGGTCGGACCGTTCTGTAAGTTGAAGCGGACGAATGTGATCGAAGAGCTCGGAGTCTGTAAGAGAAGACCGGTATCTTTGGCTCTCTTGATGGATTCGCCCTGTAAGTACATTGCAATATCGATCTCGCCCGTCTGTACGGCGTTGATCGCCTGGTTGGAATCAGATACAATGCGGAATTCAATTCCGTCCACGTTGGGCTCGGTGCCCCAGTAGTTCTCATTCTTTTTCAGAGTGACTTTTTCGTCGGTCACGATCTCGTCAAGAATGAACGGGCCGGTGCCGATCAGGTGGCTTCCGAATTCATCGCCCCAGCCTTCCACTTCCTCCTTCGGCAGGATGCAGTTTCCGATATCAGCCAGCATGTTCATAAACGGGCCGGCGGCTTCTTTCATATGGAGGATTACCTGTGTATCATTTACAACTTCCACGTAATCGAAAAAGTCACGGCAGATCCGGTCGCTGGAGCTCTCGTTTTTACTCCGCTCCAGAGAGTATTTTACATCTTCCGCCGTCATTTTCCGGCCATCCTGGAATTTTCCGGGCTGGAAATAAACGTCGTCGCGAAGGTTGATCGTGTAGCTTAAGCCGTCCTCGCTGACGGTGCAGTCCGTGGCCAGATTGGGAATCAGGGACTTGTAATCCTGATCCCAGATGTAGAGGGGCTCCGCCACGTTGTACATGATATGGTTTTCATACATGGTGGAGTAGTCCTTCGGGTCGAGGGTTCTCGGGGAAGAAGGCATGGCAACTACGAGTGTGCCGCCCTTCTTCACTTCCGCGTCGGTCTTTCCGACGGAAATGCCGGAGGCCAGAGTCTGGTCTGTGGCTTTTGCGTCCGGCGATACCGTGGAGCCGGCAGTCGTTGCCTCAGCAGCAGTTGTCGCGGATTCTGCTGTCGTCTGGGAGGTCTTGGAGCTGCCTGCGCACCCGGAGACGGATGCGATGGTAACGGCGAGGGCTGCGGTCAGTGCAGCAAGCTGTCTCTTTTTCATAATGAATCTCTCCTCTCTGTTTTCCTTCACAGCAGTCCGGGAGGATGAAACGGGTCTGGCAGTTTGTATAAAAAAATGGCGGTCTCTGGTCTTGAGAGATCGCCATTGATTCGTTTCGTGGACTGCATGTGAAAGTATGCGCTGATAATAATGTTGAAACTTAATTTTGTCAAGTAATTTTTTGTTAAACTTAATTTTCTTTAGTTGCAAAAGGCAAAAACGCGGAGAGGAGCGAATCAGCGCCGACCGTCCCGGCGATCATTCCAGGGAAAGCCCGGACAACGGCATGGCCTCTGCGGCGGACACGGTCTCTGCGGCGGGCACGGTCTTGGCGGCGGACACGGTCTTCTGGGCGGGCACGACGGGCAGCCCCACGGGCGGCCGGTAAACGGTTCATTTACAGGTTCATTCTGGATAAAGTTGTCAAAATGATCCGGCATGGAAAAATTCCTCCTGTCTGATACTTATACTGCAGAGTATGCGGGAGGAGGACAGGTGGTGACAGGCTGCTTACCGGGGCGCGAAAAATGACCGCGCCAGGGAGAGTATGGCGTCGTTGGCAATTTTTGCGATCTCTTCCTCTGACTGGGGCATTCCGTCATCCAGCCACTGCTTCAGGATCCCGAAGAGCCCGTAGGTCACAAATTCAAAGAAGTAGTCAGAAAGAGAGGATTCGTTTACCTGGAAAAAGTTTTCGATCAGTCTGGCTCCGTTCTTTCGCACCAGTGTTTTGAACTTGATCTGGAACTGGTTGGAGGCGTCGTTCTCAAACAGATTTCTGCAGATTTCCTCATTCTCAACAATATAGGCGACGATCGGAAGAAGAATCGGCATCAGCTCATTG
>JALEWG010000186.1 GCA_022788065.1 Lachnospiraceae bacterium
ATCTGATCGGTACCAGCGAGCATTCCATGATCGGAAAATTCATCGATACGATCATTCCTGAAGCAGAGCTTCCGAAGACATTGACAAGCTACTCTCCGTGCTTCCGTAAGGAAAAAGGCGCGCATGGAATCGAGGAGCGCGGCGTATACCGGATCCATCAGTTTGAGAAGCAGGAGATGATCGTTGTCTGCAGACCGGAAGAATCTCCGATGTGGTTCGACAAGCTGTGGCAGAATACTGTTGATCTGTTCCGTTCCATGGACATTCCGGTAAGAACACTGGAATGCTGCTCCGGTGATCTTGCAGACCTGAAGGTGAAATCAGTTGATGTCGAGGCATGGTCCCCGAGACAGAAGAAATATTTCGAAGTGGGAAGCTGTTCCAATCTGGGCGATGCGCAGGCAAGAAGACTGCGGATCCGCGTCAACGGCGAAGACGGAAAGAAATATTTTGCGCACACTCTGAACAATACGGTTGTCGCTCCGCCGAGAATGCTGATCGCATTCCTGGAGAACAATCTGCAGGCTGACGGAACCGTAAAGATTCCGGAAGTATTACAGCCGTATATGGGCGGAATGAAAGTAATCAAATAGGAAATTGAAAAGCAGGCAATGAGCTGTGGCAGTTTTCTGCCACAGCTTTTTCTTAAAAGCGGGAGGTGATTTTCATGCCTGCGGCATTTGCACATGATCTGTATGGGAGGCTGGTGTACAGTCTCCTCGATAAAGAGACAAAACGGGCGATTAAACGGTATAAGGACTGCTTTTATCTCGGTCTTCACGGGCCGGACCCGCTGTTCTTTTACCGTGCCCTGGGAAAAAATGAGTTGACAGAGAAGGGGCACAGGCTTCACGAACAGCCGGCTTACGGGATTTTTTCCTTCGGATGTAAGACAATTGAGGAGGCAGGGAACAAAGCGGATCAGGACGCGCTGACTTCGTATCTTCTGGGCTTTGCATGCCATTTCGCACTGGACCACAGCCTGCATGGGCTGATCAACGAGATCACAGCGCAGACAGACTTTACCCACGGAGAAGTCGAAACAGAGTTGGATCGCAGACTGATGGTGCGGGAGGGGCTTGAGCCGCTTCGCACCAATACAATGACTCATATTAAAAATACGCCTGCCACGCGCATGGCATCATCCCGGGTCCTGATGGAGAGGGAAGAACGGATGAGCGAGGCAATCGCAAGTTTCCATGCAGTGGGAAGGATATTCGTCAATACAGGGGAATGTTTTAAAACAGGACTGTGTATGATTCTAAGAGCAGCCGGCTGTTATCAGGGAATCCACGGGATGATTATGAGAAAGCGGGAGACTCCCGGTCTGAAAACTTTTACGGACCGACTGGAACAAAAGTTCCGTGAGTCAGTACCGTTCGGAGCAAAGTTAACACAGGACCTTTTCCTTACTCTCAGTGAGGGATCGCCGCTGCCGGACGCTTTCAGCGGAAATTTTGAAGGTCAGAAGGGATGGGAAACAAAATGAAATATATTGTAATATTGGGAGACGGCATGGCTGACGAGCCGAGAGAAGAGCTGGGAGGAAAGACGCCCCTGGCTTATGCGAAGACGCCGATGCTCGATGAGCTGGCAGTAAAGTCGGAGATCGGTATGGCGAAAACCATCCCGGATGGGATGAAACCTGGCAGCGATACGGCAAATCTGGCTGTGATGGGATACGATCCGAAACGATACTATACAGGACGTTCTCCCCTTGAGGCGCTGTCTATCGGAGTACAGATGCGCGATACGGACGTGGCGATCCGCTGCAATCTGGTCACTGTGTCTGACGATGATCTTCCTTACGCGGAGAAAACCATAATCGATCACAGCTCTGACGAGATCTCCACGGAGGATGCGGATGTGCTTTTAAAGGCAGTCAAAGAGGCATTTGAGGACGAAACGTATCAGTTCTACACGGGAACCAGTTACAGGCATCTGCTGATCTGGAACTGCGGACGTGTGGTGGAGCTGACTCCGCCTCATGACGTGCTGGAGCGTGTGATCGGGGAATACCTTCCCGAAGAGGAAGGATTGAGAAGGATGATGGAAAAGAGCTATGAAGTTCTGAACCACCATCCGTTAAATGAAGAGCGCGCAAAGAAGGGACTTCACAAGGCCAATTCCATCTGGTTCTGGGGAGCGGGTACAAAGCCCTGTGTCACATCCTTCTGCGAAAAAACAGGTCTCACCGGCACGATGATCTCTGCTGTGGATTTATTAAAGGGGATCGCTGTAGGAGCCGGAATGGAAACCGCACAGGTTCCGGGAGCCAACGGCGGCTTACATACCAACTACGAAGGAAAAGCGCAGGCGGCATTGAAAGCCATGCTGGAAGGCGGAAGTGATTTCGCCTATATCCATCTGGAAGGCCCCGATGAGATGGGGCATCAGGGAAAATGTGATGACAAGGTGCTCTCCATCGAATATCTGGACAGCAGGATCGTAAAACCGGTCTGTGAAGGACTGCGTGCTGCCGGAGAAGACTTCCGGCTTCTTGTGATGCCGGACCATCCGACCCCGGTAAGACTTCGGACCCATACGGATGCGCCGGTTCCATACATGCTTTATGACAGCAGAAAGAATCTTGGCAACGGACTTCTTTACAACGAAGAGGATGCCCCGAAATCGGGCATTATGATAGAAGAGGGCTACACGCTCATGGACCGGCTTTTAGAGCGGTAAGCCTTTCAATCGCAAATATGGAGGAAAAGGGATATGACCGGAGAGGGAAGAGGCAGGACGATCCGGCTGGGAACCAGAAAGAGCCGTCTTGCAATGGCGCAGACCATGCTGGTCGCGGATGCCATGAAACAGGCGGAGCCTGGACTTTCAGTTGAGATCGTACCGATCGTTACGACCGGAGATAAGATACTGGACCGGGCGCTGACAGAATTCGGAGGTAAGGGCGTTTTTATCTCTGAATTTGAATCGTCCATTCTGGAGGGAACCATTGACGCGGCGGTCCACAGTGCAAAAGATATGCCCGGAGAGCTGTCCGACGGACTTACCGTTGCTGCCGTTCTCCCGAGGGAGGATGCAGAAGATGTACTGGTAACTGTGAAAGACCGCCCGGTCCTCCGTTCACCCATGGTGATCGGAACCGGCAGTTTAAGACGAAAACTTCAGATCCTGGAGCGAAAAGAGGCAGTCTGCAGGCTGCTTCGCGGAAATGTTAATACAAGACTGGAAAAACTGTATGAGGGAGATTACGACGCTATCATTCTCGCACGGGCGGGATTAAAACGTCTGGGGCTTTTTGAAGATCCGAGGTTTTCATTTGAGATACTCCCGGCACGGGATTTTATTCCTGCGGGCGGACAGGCTATCATTGCCGTGGAGGCGTCGGTTCATTCGGAATTTGCGGATCTGTTTGAAAAGATCAATGATCCGGATTCGTCAGTTTCCCTGAAAGCTGAGCGGGCGACCTTAAGACTTCTCGGAGCAGGCTGCAATGAGGCGGTCGGAGTGTTCAGCTATATGAAAGAGGGGAAGTTCGTCATGCAGCTGTTCCTTCAGACTGAGGAGGGAGCGATCAGACGACAGGTGACGGGAAGTCCTGACGACTATGCGGAACTTGCTGAGAAACTGACGAGAGGACTCAGGAAAAACGGACTGGTTTCCCTTGTGGGAGCAGGACCCGGAGATCCGAAGCTTTTGACGATTCGGGGAAAAGAGGCTCTTTCCCGGGCGGAAGTTCTGGTCTATGATCGTCTGGCTTCTCAGAAATTTCTGAAATTGGTTCCGGAAACCTGCGAAACGGTCTATGTCGGTAAGGAGCCTGGCTGCCACAGCATGAAACAGGAGGAGATCAACAAAGTTCTGGTCCGTTACGCGCTGGAAGGAAAGCGCGTAGTGCGGCTCAAGGGAGGCGATCCCTTTGTTTTCGGACGCGGCGGGGAAGAGATTCAGGAGCTGGAAAAGTACCGGATCGCCTATGAGGTGATTCCCGGAGTGACCTCAGCCATCGCGGCGCTGTCCCATGCCGGGATTCCTGTAACACACCGCGGAGTCGCTCAGAGCTTTCATGTGATCACCGGTCACACGGCTGTCCGGACCGGGGAAGGACCTTCGGAGGATACACTCACAGACGGCTTTGAGGAATACGCAAAGCTTCCGGGAACGTTAATTTTCCTTATGGGGCTTGGAAATCTGGAACAGATTGTCAAACGGCTGATCCGGTACGGGAAGGACCCTGAGACGCCGTCCGCGGTCGTGACAGACGGAACGCTTGCCACAATGCGATGCGTGCGGAGTCCGTTAAAGGATCTGCCGGAGGCGGTTAATCGTGCAGGAATGAAAGCGCCCGGTATCATTGCGGTCGGCGATGTAACAGCGTTTCACATGGAAAGCCGGAAAAATCTTCCGCTCTCCGGAGTAACCGTAGGTATTACGGGAACCGACGCTATGTTCGAAAAGCTGTCAGAAGGCCTTACAGATCTTGGCGCGTCACCTGTGCGTCTTTGCAGGCTTGAGGTCAGGCCGTGCGGCTTTGAATCGCTTGAAAAAGCGCTTGAAGCTCCTGAAAAGTGGGACTGGATCGTCTTTACAAGCCGGAACGGCGTTAAAATTTTCTTTGATACGGCAAGAAAACTGCGTCTGGATCTAAGAAAATTCGGTCATACGCGTTTCGCTGTAACGGGGCGCAAAACCGCGGAATACCTGGAATCCTTCGGGATCTGCGCGGATTACATGCCCGATCGGTTCACAACGGAAGCGCTTGCGAAAGGACTTGCAGAGAAGGCTGCTGCCGGAGAGCGTATACTGATTCCACGGGCAAAGCAGGGAACGGAGGCGCTGACGGAAATCCTCACAGCCGCCGGGCTTTCCTGTACGGATCTTCCTGTCTATGATGTGGAAGCCGAAGCGGTTTTGCCGGAATGCCTGGAGGGCCTGGACTATATCACATTCGAGAGCGGATCGGGAGTCAGAGGTTTTTTTGAAGGAGATTCCCGGGAAACGACGGAGAAAAAGCGCGCGGCACTGAACACCGTTACGCGCCCGATCTGCATCGGTCATGTGACAGCAGTTGTTCTTGACGGGTATGACGTCACGGGGGTCCTGACTGCAGCGGACTATACGGCAGAAGGACTCTGCAGTGCGATCCTTGCAGACAGAACACATTTGAAAGAGAAAGCGGAGTAGAGGAGGATACCTATGAATCAGGTAGATTATGAGATGCTCTGCGCACAGCTTCGGTCACTGTCAGAGGGAGTGGATTTTGAGATCTCAAAGCTGGCGAATGCGTCCGCGCTGATTTTTGGCGGACTCTCCGAACTTAACTGGGCCGGGTTTTACCTTTTCAGAAACGGAGAACTCGTTCTGGGGCCGTTTCAGGGTAAGCCTGCGTGCACCAGAATCGCCATGGGAAAAGGAGTCTGCGGAACAGCTGCGGCAAACGGCAGGACGGAAGTAGTGCCTGACGTCCACAAGTTTCCGGGCCATATTGCCTGCGACTGTGCCTCCAATTCTGAAATTGTGATTCCCGTGTACCGGGACGGCGCTTTTTACGGGGTGCTGGATATTGACAGTCCGGTTTTTGAACGATTTTCAGAAAAAGACCGGATCGGTCTGGAGCAGCTTGTAAAGGTTCTAGAGGAGGTGCTTTAAGTGAAAATTAAGATTCTGATCGACAATAAAACGAAAAATGAGTGGAACGCGGAGTGGGGACTCGCAGTCTGGGTGGAGTATGAAGGACACAGAATCCTGCTGGATGCCGGCACTTCGGGAATCTTTACGGAGAATGCCGACTCCATGGGTGTTGACCTTGCACAGGTGGAATTCGGGGTCCTGTCCCATGCCCATTACGATCACTCGGACGGTCTGGAATCGTTTTTTGAAAGAAACAAAGATGCCGTCTTTTACCTGCGAAATACATGTGCGGAAAACTGTTACAGTAAAAAGGATGGCACAGAGCTTACCTATATTGGGATCAAACCGGGATATCTGGAAGCTTTTGCGGACAGATTTCGCTACGTGGAGGGAGATTACGAGGTGGTCCCAGGCGTGACACTGCTCCCCCATAAGACAAAAAATCTGGAAGCGATCGGGGAACATGCCGGAATGTATGTGAAGATCCGCGGTCAGTTCCGTCCGGATTCCTATGATCACGAGCAGAGTCTCGTATTTGATACAGACAAAGGTCTTGTGATCTTTAACAGCTGCTCCCACGGCGGTGCGGACAATATAATCCGTGAGGTACACGAGACCTGGCCCGAAAAACAGATTTACGCGCTGATCGGCGGTCTGCACCTGTTTTGTTCCACCGATGAGGAGGTACGCGCGCTGGCCGGCAGGATCCGTGAAACCGGGATCCGGCATGTCTACACCGGTCACTGTACCGGCGACGCGGCCATGGAGATCCTGCGGGAAGAACTGGGCGACGTGGTACAGGAGTTTTACACCGGGTTTGAGATGACGGTCTGATTGAAGACGGCACCGGAGAGAAATACAGGAGAAAAGGAGATTCAGTAACACCGATGAAAACGAGAGTGGATGAAACGATTAAGAGACATGACAAAGGCTACAATTGTGCACAGGCTGTGGCATGTACGTACTGTGACCTGGTCGGAATCGACGAGGAGACCATGTTCAAGATGACAGAGGCATTGGGAGCCGGTATGGGAGGAATGGAAGGAACCTGCGGAGCTGTCTCCGGAGCGTGTGTGCTGGCCGGAGCGAAGCAGAGCTCCGGAAATCTGGAGAAGCCCGACAGCAAGGCAGCTTCCTACCGGCTTTCGAAGGAAATCGTAAAGCAGTTCAGGGAACAGAACGAGTCTGTTGTCTGCAGAGAATTAAAAGGCGTCGGAACCGGAAAAGTCCTGAGACCCTGTGCGGACTGCATTAAGGATGCGGCGAGACTTGCGGAATCGATTCTTTTCGCAGAGGAATAAAAACGGAGGTATGGAATATGACGGTATTGTTTTTTATGGTGGTAAGCCTGGGCTTTTTGATCTACGGAGCACTGGTCTATAAGGGAATTTATACGCCGATCGGCTCTAAAT
This sequence comes from Lachnospiraceae bacterium, assembly GCA_022788065.1. Lineage (GTDB taxonomy): Bacteria > Bacillota > Clostridia > Lachnospirales > Lachnospiraceae > SUG393. The sequence goes on from JALEWG010000186.1 coordinate 7,008, forward strand.
TTATGGTTGAGGATGAAAACCGGGACGCCTGGTGCAAGAGCGAGGGGTTCACAAAGATCCTCTGGGGAATCGATGTGGCGTTTCTCACCATGTATCTTGCAGGAGTATTTCTTCCGTATCTCTGGCTGGGATGCTTTCTTGTCCTGACCATCTACATTATTATTCTGGCATATAAGAACAACCAGAAATATATGAAATAGTGCGTAAGAGAAGAATCAAGGAGGAGTCATATGACAGAACAGGAAAGAAATGAGCGGATTCAAAGAAGTCGGGAGTTATTGAGATGGTCCGGCGAGTATTATGAGTCGGATCAGAAGCTTTTAAGAAAACAGCCGCCTCTCGTAAAAGAAGCGGACGGCGGGAAGGTTCTCGCACTTCCGAAAAACTTTGAAGACCTTCCCATGGAACATGATTTTGTAAAAATTATCAATAACAGGCGCAGCAACCGGGTGTTCACGGACGGAGATATGGATCTGCTGACGCTGTCGTTTCTGCTCTGGGCCCAGCAGGGAGTAAAAGGGATTCGCGGGAACAATTACGCGACACTCCGCACCGTGCCGAGTGCAGGTGCAAGGCATCCGTTTGAGTGTTATCCGCTGATCTTACATGTTTCAGGTCTGAAGCCGGGACTTTACCATTATCTGGCGCTTACCCATGAACTGGAGCTTATAAAGGAGATCGATCCGGATGATCCGTCGTTCGCAGATCAGGTGGTGCGTTCTGTGAACGGTCAGAAATGGGTTCAGAAGGCAAATGTGATTTTCTATTACAGCATTATTCCGTACCGCGGTGAGTGGCGGTATGCGTTTAATGCCCACCGTGTCATGATGATCGACGCCGGCCATGTGACGGAGAACCTGTATCTTGCGTGCAGCGCACTGAATCTGGGAACATGCGCCATCGCTGCCATGGACACCGAAACGGCCTCGGGACTGTTTTCTCTGGATGGGGAAGAAGAGTACATCTTTTACTGCGCGCCGGTGGGAACTGTATCCGCGGAGAATGAAGATGCGGAGCAGGCTTTTTATGCGTTTTTAAAGAAATAGAAATCATAATAGAGATCGGGGCAGACGTTTTCCTATTCGTCGGCCCCTCTTTACTGTCTGCTATTTTACTTCCGGAAGCTCCGCCTTCGGTTCTGCCATGAGTGAATAATTCTCATGATAAACGACAAAACCGGGCGCGGCTCCGGGAACTTTTTTTAACACTTTTCTCTGCACATAGTCGATCTCGACCTTTGGATTATTCCTGCCTTTGGAATAATAGGCGGCCAGAGCGCCGGCCTCTTCAAAGACCCTGTCAGGCAGTTCTTTTCCATCAGATTTGACGATCACATGGGAGCCCGGGATTCCTTTTGCATGGAACCACCAGTCATTTCCGGAAGCCACCTTAAAGGTCAGCTCCTCATTCTGATAGTTGTTTTTTCCCACATAGATATGGAATCCGTCAGAAGAGAGATAGTGATAGGGACGGCTTGTTATCTTCGGTTTTTTACCGCCTGTATTGTGGCGCCTGATGTAACCGTATTCTACCAGCTCTTCCTTGATCTGCACCAGATCTTCCTCCAGTCTCGCGATGTCCATGGAGGTACTGATGGATTCCAGGTGGTCGATCTCCGCTTTTGTCTGGGCCAGCTGTTCTGTCACAGCCTCATAGGTCCGCTTCTGTTTATTGTATTTATCGAAATACTTCTTTGCGTTCTCCTGGGCGGTGAGTGTCGGATCCAGTGGGATCGTGATCTCCTCATTTGTGTAATAATTGGTACAGGTAAGACTCTTCTCACCGCCGGACAGCCCGTATCCGTATGTGTTCAGAAGTTCTCCGTAGATCCGGAATTTTTCCCGTTTTTCCGTGTCCTTCAACTGCTTTGTCTGCAGATCATATTTTTTGTAGTTCCGCTCCAGAGCGTTGGAGATGATCTTTCTCAGATCCGTGGATTTCTGGTGAATGCGGGAGACCGCATTCTTTTCAGAATAATAACGTTCCAGCACCCCGCTTACTGCGGGGTAATCCACGCGGCGGTAATCGCCGCCCTCCATCATCGTAAGCGGCACGGAGGAGAATTCCACCGGAACTTCGCCCTGATAGATGATATTCGGGGAAAAACTACCCTGGCGCACATCATCCATGATCCAAGTGAACGCATGATAGAGATGAGTCAGTGAGAGGTCATCATAATCCTTCGCGGATACATCTCCGTCCAGAGACGCCAGATGGCAGATCTCCGCCGCGACCACCGGGCTTAAGCCGGTCAGGTCCATATAGAGTGCTTTTGAGAGAGGCTGCGGTGTTGAACGGATCAACGCCTTGAATTCCTCCTCCCCGATGGTGAGCGGATCTTGTTTCTCTCCGGAATGAGGAACAAACCAGATTCTTCCCGGGAGAACTTCCCGTACAGAGCTGACTTGGGCAGAGATATGCTTGATACTGTCCAGAATCATATTGTTCTCGTCACAGAAGATAATATTGCTGTGTTTGCCCATGAGCTCGATAATGAGATATTTTCGTCTGAGATCGCCCATTTCATCCAGGTGCTCAACCTCGATGCGGACGATGCGCTCCAGTCCCGGCTGTGTCACCGACAGGATCCTGCCGTTGGCGATATGTTTTCTCAGGAGCATACAACAGTTCGGAGCCGTCATGGGGCTCGGTTTATTTGTGTCTGTGAAATAAAGGAGCGGAAGACTTGCGTTTGCGGACGCAAGAAGCCGAACAGTCCCTTTGTTTCCCTTGATCGTAAAGAGAAGCTCGTCCTTCTCCGGCTGGGCAATTTTGGAGATCCGGCCGGGAACGATCGCCTCGTTTAAATCATGTACAAGATTTGCGATTACAATTCCGTCAAAAGCCATGTTGAGTATCCTTTCTAAACGGGCGTTCCTGAATCCTTCATACTGTGAAGGATTTCAAGAAAGCCCCGCATATATTTTGTCAGGTAGAGGTCCTTTCTGTAGCAGGCGTAAAAATGCCTGGGGTTTTCCACACCGAGGAGCGGATAGGAGCAGTAAGGAGACGTTTCCGGGTTGGAGTTATCGATATAGGCGTCGGGGCAGGCCATGACAACTTCACTGGTTTCCACAACTTTCTTTCCGACTTCGATGCTGATGGTTTCCAGTCCGATCCGGGGTTTCATCTCCCTTGTGATAAAGAGGGAGTCTAAAAGCGTTCTGGCGGAGTGACCGTGCCTGCTGCATACAAACGTTTCATTCTGCGCTTCCCGAATGTCGATCGGCGTTCCCGGCGGGATCTCTTTTGCGATCCGGCAGTTCCGGTTCGCGATCAGGACCAGGTTTTCTTTCTGGATCAGTTCATAGATCAGTTCTTCATATTTGGGAGCAGTCGTTAAAAGCGCAATGCCGACGGTGCCTTCCAGCACGCTTCGTTCCATGGTTGCGGAGCCCTGCTCATGGAGCTCCAGCTCGACATGCGGAAAACTGGCTTTAAAGCGCGGGTATACATAGGGAAGGATGTCCATTCCCCGCTGGACAGAGATCCCCAGACGAAGCTTTCCGAATTCTTCCTTGCTGAGCTCCTCGATCTGCTTGGTCAGATTGGTCGAGATGGTCGTGATCTGCTTTGCCGCGTCCACGTAGAGCTGTCCGGCCGGCGTCAGCGTGATCGGGTCTGTATTCCGGTTAAAGATCGGAGCGCCGAGATTGGCCTCCGCCGATTTAATGATCTGGCTTAAGGAAGGCTGAGAAACAAAAAGCTTTCTGGCTGCGTTGGTGAAGCTTCCCTCTTTTAATACGGTAAGGACGTACTGCATGTGCTTTTCGTTCATGGTCCTGTCTGCTCCTTTCTGTGCGGTTATCCGTTGTATTTTATCATATCTGTGGGAAAAAGGCTATAAGAAAAATCTTATGCGAAACATAGAGGGATATGTATTGGATGGGAAAAAATACACGTGCTATAGTAAGGACATGAAAAATACCTGAAATGAATCAGGAAAGCTCAGGAAGACCATACAAAACAAAAGGAGAATGAGGAGGAAGAACATGGAAATCAAGAAAATTGCCATGGCTGGAACACTGGAATCCAGTGACGCCCAGATCACCGTAGAGCCTGGCGAAAACGGAATTGAACTCACCATCGAGAGCAGTGTGATCAATCAGTACGGAAGACAGATCCGCAAGGTCGTTCTGGAGACACTGGAAAGACTTGATGTGAAAAATGCCAGGGTGACTGTATTTGATAAGGGAGCCCTTGACTGCACACTGAAGGCAAGAGTGGAATGCGCGGTTTACCGTTCCAACAATATGACAGAGAATCTTCCGTGGGGAGGTGTGATCCGATAATGAGCCATCCGAATAAAAAACGTTTAAGACGTTCCATGATGTTTTTAAACTGCCAGAAGCCGGGTCTTATTAAAGATCCATATATCTACAAGCCGGACTCCATCATGCTGGATCTGGAGGATGCGGTTGCAGAGAACCAGAAGGATGCGGCCAGATATTCCCTGTTTCATGCGTTAAAGGAGATCGATTACCGCGGCGTGGAGAGAGTCGTACGAATCAACGGACTGGACACTCCGCACTGGAAAGAGGATATCCGTGTCTGTGTTGCAGGCGGAGCCGATACGATCCGTATCGCAAAGACGGAATCGGCAAAGGACGTACATATCGTGGAAGAGCATGTGCTTGCAGCAGAACGTGAATTCGGAAGACCGGAGGGCAGCACACTTCTCATGGCAGCGCTGGAATCCTGCAAAGGCGTGTTAAATGCACTGGAAGTCTGCCAGTCCTCGGATCGTCTGATCGGAATTGCACTTTCCGGCGGCGACTACACAAAGGACCTTCAGACAACGATCACCGGCACCGGAGTGGAGCTTATGGGAGCGAGACAGCATATGATCATGGCGGCGAGAGCAGCCGGCGTTCAGTGCTGGGACACCGTATTCACGAACCTGGACGATATGGAGGGCTTCGAGAAGGAGACCCGCATGATCAAGCTCATGGGCTTCGACGGAAAATCTCTCGTAAACCCGAGGCAGATCGCCGTTGTACATAAAATCTTTACACCTTCCGAAAAAGAGATTATTTTTGCTGAGAAGGTCGTGAGAGAGATCGATGACAAGAAAGCGAAAGGCATCGGCGTATTTACGGTAGACGGCAAGATGATCGATATCGCGTTCTACGACGGCGCGAAGAGGACACTGGCGATGGCGAAAGCCGCAGGCATCTACAAGGGGGATTTATAAGATGATTAATGCAGTAGGAAGAGAAATCCCGGAAGAAATTTTAAAGGAAACCGGCAAAGAGGCGTTTAAGGGCGCTTACGTGTACGACAATTATGAATATACAAAGGCCGCACCGACTGTGCATGCAGTCTGCGATCCGAAGAGAAGCAAATTAGTGGAGTCGATCCATGAGGCTCTTGTAAAATGCGGCGTCAAAGACGGCATGACACTTTCCTTCCATCATCATTTCCGCGAGGGTGATTATGTGGTAAACATGGTTATGGAAGAAGTACATAAGATGGGCGTGAAGGACATTACGATCTGCGCCAGCTCCCTCGGAAAGGCCAACGATCCGATCGTTCCCTATATTGAGGACGGTACCATTACGGGTATCCAGTCCTCCGGCGTCCGCGGCAAAATTGGTGAAGCCATCTCCACAGGACGTCTGAAAAACCTTGCGATCATGCGTTCCCACGGCGGCCGTGTGCGTGCCATCGAGACCGGTGAGGTCCATATCGATATCGCGTTCATCGGCGCTCCGACCTGCGACGAATACGGAAATATGCGGGCAAACGGCGGGAAGAGCGACTGCGGCGTATTATCCTACGCCATGGCTGACGCAGAATATGCAGATAAAGTGGTTGCCGTGACGGACTGTCTGGTTCCGTTCCCGAACATCCCGGCCAGCATTTCCATGGTCCATGTGGATTATGTGTGCGTGGTTGACGAGATCGGAAATCCCGCAAAAATCGCGACCGGCGCCGCAAAGCCAACAACAGACGTGAGAAAGCTTATGATGGCCGATTACTGCACCCAGTTCGTCATCAATACCCCGTATTTCAAAGAGGGATTCTCTTACCAGACCGGCGTCGGCGGAGCCTCTATTGCCTCCACGATCTCTCTCGGAAAGATCATGGAAGAGAGAGGGATCCATATGGGCCTCGGCCTCGGCGGAATCACCACTCCCATGTGTGATCTTCTGGCCAAAGGACTGATTGGCAAGCTGGTGGATACACAGGATTTCGACCTCGGCGCCATCGAGTCCATCAAGTCCAACCCGAACCACATTGAGATCTCTGCTTCTGAATATGCAAACCCGTTTAATAAGGGCGCTTACGTAAACAAGCTGGACTTCGTGATTCTCGCTTCTCTGGAAGTGGATGTGAACTTCAACTGCAACGTTGTGGTCGGTTCTGACGGTATGATCACAGGAGCCCAGGGCGGCCACCCGGATACGGCGGCAGGCGCAAAATGTACGATCGTGATCGCCCCGCTGTTACAGGGACGTATCCCGGCGATCTGCACCAATGTAACGACTGTGACCACACCGGGTGAGACGGTCGATGTTGTCATCACGGATTACGGCATCGCCATCAACCCGAGAAGACAGGATCTGATCGAGTGCATGAAGGACGTGGATCTGCCGTTCTGCACGATCGAGGAGCTCCGCGACAAGGCGTACGCCATCGTCGGAGAACCGGATCCGGTGAAATTCGACGACCGCGTCGTGGGCGTGATCGAAGCCCGTGACGGTACCATCATCGACGTGGTAAGGAAGATCAAAGATTTCGAATTTGAAGACTAATACAAATCATATACTTTAAGGAGAATGTAACAATGTCAGAAGTTTTAGTAGGTATTCTGGGCTTTGCCTGTATCGTTGCCATTGTGGTGACCTTATTTAAGAGCAAGACACTTCCGAGTATCGCATTTATTGTATTCCCCATGATTCTGGCGACGATCCTTGTGCTCGGAAATTATTATACCTGGGACAATATCGCCAAGTTAATTAAGAGCGGCTTTTCCAGCACCGGTCCGACCGCGGCTCTGTTTGTATTCAGCGTTCTGTATTTCGGTATCATGACAGACGCCGGCATGTTCGATGTCATTATCGGAAAGCTGATGCTGCTCGTAAAAGACAACGTGATCGGAGTATGCGTTATGACCTGCATTATCGCACTGATCGGTCATCTGGACGGCGGCGGAGCCTCCACGTTCTGTATCGTAATTCCGGCAATGCTTCCGGTATTTAAAAAGATGCATATGCGTCCGACCACTCTGCTCAGGATCGCTGTGCTTTCCATGGGTGTATTAAACCTGATGCCGTGGGCGGGTCCGACCATGCGTGCGGCAACCGTTCTCGGAATTGAGGCGAGCGCACTCTGGCAGACTATCCTTCCGATTCAGGTATGCGGCATTGCGCTTGCACTGGCAGTCGCTGTAATCTGCGGCATCCTGGAACAGAAGCGCGGAGCGGGAATCAACGGAAAACTGGCGCAGACAGAAGGTGTTGTCGAGATCGACAATTCCGAGGCAGCTGCGGAGCAGAACGAACTGGCACGCCCGAAACTGTTCCTCTTCAACATTGCGCTGACACTTTCCGTGATCGCGCTGTTAATTCTGGATATCTTCCCGAGCTACGTGCCGTTCATGATCGGTGTGGCGGCAGCGATCCTCGTGAATTATCCGGGTGCAAAAATGCAGAAAAAGATCATCAACAGCCACGCAGGCCCGGCTCTCATGATGTGCTCTACTCTGATGGGGGCAGCAGTCCTCATGGGCGTACTTGTTAAGGATGTGGAAGGAACCACAAGCGTGATCACCTGCATGTCCAACCTGATCAGCAGCGTTCTGCCGGCGGCTCTCGGACGTCACTTACCGCTTGTGATCGGTATCTTAAGCGTACCGCTTGCTCTGGCATTCGATACAGACAGTTATTTCTACGGAATGCTGCCGGTTATGATCGGTATCGGCGAAGGCTTCGGTATCGCAGCAATGCCGATCGCGGTTGCCATGGTCGTATGCCGTAACTGTGCGACCTTTATCAGCCCGATGGTACCGGCCACACTGCTCGGCGTCGGTCTGGCTGATGTGGATATCAAGGATCATATCAAAGCAAGCTTCCTGTGGGTATGGGGCTTCAGCTTCATCTGTATGATCGTTGCGATCCTCTTCGGTATCATGACTGTTTAAGTACTCACGATTAGATTTCCTATATTCGATAAATCAATACCCCCCACACTGATGAGGTTCCGGTTCCCAAGCCGGAACCTCAACTTTTTTGTGCAATAGGAATTTAGGGAGTTCGAAGCGGACTTGTCCGCTTTGTTCTTGACTAGGCTCCTTCTTTGACGTATAATTATTTCATCTATGTGAAAGTGAGGCATATCTGGTATGATCAAAAGCATGACCGGTTTCGGAAGATCCGAGACTGTGACAGATAACTGCAAAATATCCGTTGAAATAAAGGCTGTGAATCACCGGTATCTGGATCTCGGAATCAAAATGCCGAGAAAATTCAATCTTTTTGAATCGGCGATGAGAACTCTTTTAAAGGATTATATCCAGAGAGGAAAAGTCGACGTATTCGTCACGTATGAAGATTATACGGAAGAAAAGGTTTCTTTGAAGTATAACAGCTCTCTGGCTGCCGAATATATGGAAAGCTTCAAAAAAATGGAAGCACAGTTCGGGATCGACAATGATGTGAAGGTCTCCATGCTGGCCCGCTGTCCGGAGGTTCTTACAATGGAGCAGGCTCCGGAGGATGAGGAGCAGATGTGGGCGCTTCTGGAGGGCGTTGTGAAGCAGGCGGCAGAAAATTTTGTCGCCGCGAGGATCCGTGAGGGAGAGCATCTTAAGAATGATCTTCTCGCAAAGCTTGACTACATGCTTACACTGGTGGACTTTATTGAGGAACGTTCTCCGAAGGTAATCGAAGAGTACCGAAGAAAGCTGGAGGAGAAGGTGAAGGAAATGCTCCAGATTAATTCCATCGATGATTCCAGAATCCTTACAGAGGTGACGATCTTCGCGGACAAGATCTGTGTGGATGAGGAGACCGTACGACTGAGAAGTCACATTGAGGGTATGAAAAAGGAGCTGATCTCAGGCGGAAGCGTCGGCAGAAAGCTTGATTTTATTGCTCAGGAGATGAACCGCGAATCCAACACGATTCTCTCCAAATCCACGGACATGGAAATTTCCGATCAGGCGATCATTTTGAAAACGGAAATCGAGAAGGTCCGTGAGCAGATTCAGAATATTGAATAACCGGAGTGATTGAAAATGAAACAGAAGGGAATTATGGTTGTGGTGTCCGGATTTTCCGGAGTGGGAAAAGGGACGATCATGAAAGAGCTGATGGAAAAGTACGATAATTATGCTTTTTCCGTTTCCGCGACAACGCGCAGCCCGCGGAACGGGGAAGTTGACGGGCGCGAGTATTTTTTCATCACAGACGAGAAATTTGATGAAATGGTTCAGGAAGACCGCTTTATCGAGTATGCGCGTTATGTGAAGCATTCCTACGGCACTCCGAAATCCTATGTGGAGGAAAAGATGGCGGAGGGAAAAGATGTGATCCTTGAGATCGAAACCCAGGGAGCACTGAATGTCAAGCGGAAATATCCGGATACTCTTCTGGTCTATGTGATTCCGCCGTCCGCAAAAGAGCTGAAACGCCGTCTTACCGAACGCGGTACCGAAAACGTTGAGGTGATCGAAGCACGATTGAAACGTGCGGTCGAGGAGGCGGATGAGATCGGGTCCTACGATTACGTTCTCGTAAACGATACCGTTCCCGAGGCTGTGGAGCGTCTCCACAGTCTGATCCAGTCTCAGCATCTTCTGACTGTAAAGAACCGGGAAGAGATCGCGCGTATGAAAGAGGAGCTGATCGCTCTCTCTGGAAAATAAAGAATAATTGTCAGGTAAATCTGAAAGGAGTTAATAGAATGTTACATCCATCTTATACAGACTTAATTGAAGCAGTAAACAGCGGCGTGGAGCCGGGCGAGCAGCCGGTGGTACAGAGCCGTTATTCCATCGTGATCGCGGCAGCAAAGAGAGCAAGGCAGTTAATTGACGGCGCGGAACCGCTGGTTGCAAAAGCCGCAGGCAAGAAGCCGCTCTCAACGGCTGTTCAGGAACTCTACGAGCAGAAGGTAACGATTCTTCCTGAGTTGGAAGAGGAAGAAGAGCCGGAAAGCGCAGCAGTTGAGACAGAGGCGATTTCAGAAGCTCCTGCCGGTGAGGAATCCGAAACCGCTGAGACTTCCGGGGAAGAGAAAACGGAAGAATAAAACGGGGAAGAGGAAGTTTAGAGCGCTCAGTCGGCTTTAGGTTTCCTCTTTTTTCATCAGAAGCTTCGTAAGAAAGGAAGACAGGAATGAATTTGCTTTTCATATCACTGGGCTGCGACAAAAACCTGGTGGATACGGAAAAAATGCTGGGCCTCCTCGGACATGAGGGATACACATTTGTGGACGATGAGACGCAGGCAGATGTGATCGTGATCAACACCTGCTGCTTTATCGGAGATGCGAAGGAAGAGAGCATCAACACGATTCTGGAAATGGCGGAGTTAAAGAAGGAGGGGCGGTTAAAAGCCCTGATCGTCACCGGCTGCCTGGCTCAGAGATATAAAAACGAGATCACAACAGAGATCCCGGAGGTGGACGCGGTACTCGGCACCACTTCCTATGAGGAGATCGCGGGTGCCGTCAGAAAGGCATTGGGAGGAGAAAAAACACTTTCTTTTGAGAATATCGACGCACCGGTCAGCGAAAGGACAGAACGTCTTGTGACCACAGGCGGGCATTATGCGTTCTTAAAGATCGCTGAGGGCTGCGACAAACGCTGCACCTACTGCATTATCCCGTACCTTCGCGGAAAGTACCGGAGTGTGCCGATGGAGCAGCTCGTAAGGGAGGCAAACGAGCTGGCCGACAAAGGAGTCAAAGAGCTCATCCTTGTTGCCCAGGAGACGACTCTGTACGGAAAAGATCTTTACGGGGAGAAGAAGCTGCCGGAGCTTTTGAAGCGTCTTGCGAAAATACCCGGGATCCAGTGGATCCGCCTTCAGTACTGTTATCCGGAAGAAATCACGGATGAACTGATCGAGACGATCAGGACGGAGGAAAAGGTCTGTCACTACCTCGATATCCCGATCCAGCATGCCAGTGATGCCGTGCTTCGCCGGATGGGACGAAGGACCAGCAACGCGGAGATCCGGGAACTGATCGGAAAGCTCAGAAGAGAGATCCCCGACATTGCCCTGAGAACGACAATGATCTCCGGCTTCCCCGGCGAGACAGAGGAGGACCATGAGATCCTTATGGAATTTGTGGACGATATGGAATTTGAGCGGCTGGGCGTCTTTGCCTATTCTCCGGAAGAGGATACGCCGGCATACAGCTTCGAGAATCAGGTTCCTGAGGAAGTAAAGGAAGATCGCAGGGCCGAGATCATGGAACTCCAGCAGGATATCGCCTTTGAAAAATCGGAGGATATGATCGGACGCGTTCTGGATGTCATGATCGAGGGAAAGATTGCCGATGAAAACGCGTATGTGGGCCGGACCTATATGGACAGTCCCAATGTGGACGGTCTGATCTTTGTCAATACCGGGTATTCTCTGATGTCCGGTGATTTTGTGCGGGTTCGTGTGACCGGAGCACAGGAATATGATCTGATTGGGGAGGTTTGTGATGAATTTACCGAATAAACTCACGGTTCTCCGTGTTATTATGATCCCGTTTTTTGTTCTGGCACTCATGGCTGACGGCGGAACCAATCCTGCATATCGCTATGCGGCGGCTGCAATCTTTATTGTCGCAAGCCTGACGGATATGTTAGATGGAAAAATTGCGAGAAAATACAATCTGGTAACGAATTTCGGAAAATTTATGGATCCTCTGGCTGACAAGCTGTTAGTCTGCTCAGCTCTGATCTGTATGATCGAACTCGGTGAACTGCGGGCATGGATGGTTATAATCATCATCAGCCGTGAATTCATCATCAGCGGATTCCGCCTGATCGCATCGGACAACGGGGTCGTGATCGCGGCAAGCTACTGGGGAAAGTGGAAGACCACGTTCCAGATGATCGCGGTCGTGCTGCTGATCCTGAATGTGGAGGAACTCTCCATGCTCACGACAGCAACCGTATGGATCGCGCTTGTACTTACCGTTGTATCTCTCGCTGATTATATTATTAAAAATATCGGCATTCTTACGGAAGGAAAAATGTGATGATTAAAACAGAAAATGGATATGCTCAGATTTATAAGATTTATGGCAGGAGCGAGACGGAAGTAAAGGAGGCGCTCGGCGATCTGTACGGACAGCACGGCGAGATTGCCGTATATACAAGACGACGGGGAAAAGAGGTTCATGTTTCTGCGGAAGTGCCGGAGACGGAGGAGGAAGCAGCGAAGAGCAGATTAAAGCAGATGTCCAAGGACATCAAAAAGGCGCTTGGCTTTATGTTCTATACCTCCAGAGATAACGAGACTCTGGAGGAGTCGGTTGTCCGTCTCCTGAACAAATATGAGCTGACGGTGACGACTGCGGAATCCTGCACGGGAGGCATGGTAGCTTCCAAGATCGTTAATGTTCCCGGGGCCTCGGATGTGTTTAATCAGGGATTTATCACGTACTCCAACAAAGCCAAGAGAAAAGCACTGGATGTGAGCAAGGCGACATTAAAGAAGTATGGCGCTGTCAGTGAGCAGACTGCACGGGAAATGGCGCTGGGCGCTGTTTTTGCAGCGGACGCGGACGCGAGCGTGGCAGTAACCGGGATTGCCGGTCCGGACGGAGGAACCGATGAAAAGCCGGTCGGCCTTGTCTATATTGCCTGCTGCATCAAAGACGACGTGACCGTGGAGGAGTGCAATTTCCATGGAACCCGCATGGAAATTCGGGAACAGTCCGCATGTGCGGCTCTCGATCTTTTAAGACGTTCCATTCTCGCCAATTACCGTTAGGCGGTGTTTTATGCGGTGGTATGAACAGCTGTACGTAGGTGAGAAGGCAAAAAAGCACCGTTTTTCCATCATACGCGCCGTGCGCGCCGGAAAAAGGTCGGGATATTATATTCTGACTCTGCCCTCCAATGAGAAGAATCTTCTGGATATCTATCCCGCGGTTACACTGCAGCAGCCGTATTACAGGGAAAACGATATGCTGATTCTGGGAATTGCAGCCGACTATGAGGATGCCGCAAATCTTGCGGGAACGATGATCGGAGAGGTATACCAAAAGACCGGAGGGTTTGATGTAGCCGGATATCTGAAAAAGAAAACGTGCCGGGAACATGTGTAAAGGGGTGGAAGCATGCTCCATATACTTTTAATAATTCTGAAGATTCTGGGACTTCTGCTTCTTCTGATCCTGGGACTCCTGCTCATGATCGTACTTACCGTGCTGTTAGTACCGGTCAGATACCGTGCGGATCTGTCCGCAGATGAAGAAAAAACAGCCGATGTGCGGGTTACCTGGCTTCTGGGGCTTGCGGAGTTTCGCGCTATGTACGACGGCAGCGTGAACGTGCGGATCCGCATTCTGTGGAAACGTCTGTTTGATAAGAAGATGTGGCCGGACAGCGACGAACACCCGGAGGAGGAGACGCCCCATGCGAAGGAAGCACAGCCTGTGCCGGAAATGCCGCATACGGAGGAAGCACAGCCTGTTGTGAGAACACACCCTGCGGAGGAAGCACAGCCGAAAGAGGAAGAACCGGAAGCTGACGATTCCGGGATTATGGAGGCACAGGAAATCAGGACGGGAATTCCTGAGAAGTCTGAAAACAGGAAATCGGATAAAATCCGAAATCTTTTCGGCGGTTTAAAGGCAAAAGGTAAGAGCGTTCAGGATGCATATAAGAGTGCATCAGAAAAGATTGAGAAAGTCCGCACGATGATTTCGGACAGTGAGAATCAGGAGACTGTCCGACTGATCCTGCGGCAGATAAAGAAAATCATCCGGTACATTCTGCCGCACAGACTGAAGGGCAGAATCCGGTTCGGCTTTGAGGATCCGGCTTTGACCGGCCAGATCCTTGCAGCTGTCAGCCCGTTTTACGGGCTTTATGCAAAGACACTGGCGCTTGAGCCCGTGTTCGATGAAAAAATATTTGAGGGGGAGCTTCATTTGAAAGGCAGGATCCGGGTCGCCTCACTTCTGTGGCCTGCGGTCCGCGTACTTCTCAATAAGAACTTCAGGAAACAATTAAGAAACCTGCGATCCAGGTAATGTAAGGAGGAAACGATATGGCAGACAATCAGTTCCCGTCAACCGTTGAGGCATTGTTCAAGGGGATGGATCATTTTATAACGACGAAAACAGTGGTAGGTGAAGCCGTAAAAATCGATGACACGATCATCGTTCCCCTTATGGATGTGACATGCGGAATGGCGGCAGGTTCCTTTGCCCAGAATGCCAGGACGAACGGGGGAGGCGGTCTCAGCGCGAAAATGTCCCCCAGTGCCATTCTTGTGATCCAGAACGGAATGACGAAGCTTGTGAACATCAAACACCAGGATGCCATGACAAAGGTGCTTGACATGGTTCCTGACTTCATGAACCGTTTTATGGGAAAAGATATTTCCCCGGAAGCAGCCGCGAAGGCTGAAGAGATGAAAAACGCGTGTGAGGAAGCAGAAAGCGTTGTAATCACAGAAGAAATGAAATAAGCATGGACATAGGAGAGACCGCATAGGATGGATTACAGGCATTCCCTGAAAAGAGGAGGTTTGTATGAAACGCTTATGCGGTCTCATGCTGTTCTGTATCGGGATCGGCATGACCTGGGTGCTGATCCTCCCGAAATCCTTTCTCCTTGTTGTCATCGCAGTGGGTCTCATGATCATCGGATATAATCTGTTCTGCTGCCGGTAGATTCCTATTGCACAAAAAAAGAGCATCCTGCTTCTGAATCCAGACAGCAGATGCTCTTATTTTGACTTCGTTATTCTTGTACCGGAGGTATTAAGCTCTCTCTACGAGACCGGATCTTAAGCAAGAAGTACATACATACATCTTCTGTGCTCCGCCATTAACCTTAACCTTTACAGACTTAACGTTAGCTTTCCAGATTTTGTTGGATCTTCTATGGGAATGGCTTACTCCATTACCAAAGTGAGCAGCTTTTTCACAAATAGCGCATTTAGCCATGATTGCACCTCCTTAACACTTCTTTGGACTT
>JALEWG010000250.1 GCA_022788065.1 Lachnospiraceae bacterium
GCCAAAAGAGCCTGGCTCCAGGGGACAAATTCGGAATCGCCGTGTTCTCCCATGACGTACGCATGAATGTTTCTTGGATCCACACAAAACTTTTCGCCCAGGAGATACCGGAGCCTTGCGGTATCGAGAGCCGTTCCGCTGCCGATCACTTTCTTTTGCGGAAAACCGGAAAGTACACAGGTGATCCGCGCCATAATATCTACCGGATTGGTTGCCACGAGAAAAATGCCGGAAAAACCTGATGTGGTGACCGGTTTTAAAATCGACTGGAATACGGAGGCATTCCGTTTCAGAAGATCCAGCCTTGTTTCTCCCGGTTTCTGGGCGACTCCGGCACAGATCACGACGATATCCGCATCCCGGCAGTCCTCGTAGGACCCGGCATAGATGTCCATGGCGCAGGAGGCGAAAGCGAGCCCATGGTTGAGATCCATGGCTTCCCCTTCCGCTTTTTTCTGATCCAGGTCGATAAGGACAAGCTCCTTGCAGACAGACTGATTCAGAAGACAGTAGGCAAAGCTCATACCGACCATTCCCGTACCGATCAAAGCAATTTTTCTTGTATCATTTCCTTTATTCATATACGTCCTCTTTTCTGATGCTCATTTTCTGATATCCAATCTACAATTTTCCCGTGCCGCAATCACGATTTGTGCTTCGGACATGATTATTTTCTGTGGAGGCGGGGCAAAATATGCATGGTAGTTTTGTTAAAACATGTGAGATTGTGCAAATTTTCCCTTTTACAAATAGAAAAAATATGATAGTATAGTATATTATTATCGTTACCAGGAAAATGGAGGAATTGCTATGGCTGAAAACATCAAACCGGCAGAGGAAACAAAAGAGACAGTTTCCAAAAATTTTATCGAACAGGAAATTGATAAAGACCTTGCGGAGGGAGTGTACAATCATGTCCAGACCAGATTTCCACCGGAGCCAAACGGCTACCTTCATGTAGGACATGCCAAATCCATTATTTTAAACTCCGGACTGGCAAAGAAATACGGAGGAAAATTCAACCTTCGTTTTGATGATACAAACCCGACAAAAGAGAAAACAGAGTATGTACAGTCCATTATCGAAGACGTGAAATGGCTTGGCGCCGAATTTGAGGACAGACTGTTTTTCGCATCTGACTATTTTGATAAAATGTACGAGTGCGCAGTGCTTCTGATCAAAAAAGGCAAAGCATATGTGTGTGACCTGAGTGCGGAAGAGATCCGGGAATATCGCGGCGATTTCAACACTCCAGGAAAAAACAGCCCGTATCGTGACAGAAGTGTGGAGGAAAACCTGGAGCTTTTCGAGAATATGAAGAACGGCGTTTATCAGGACGGAGAAAAGGTTCTCCGCGCAAAGATCGATATGGCTTCTCCCAATATCAATATGCGTGATCCGGTCATTTACCGTGTGGCGCATATGACTCACCATAATACCGGTGACAAGTGGTGCATCTATCCGATGTACGACTTTGCCCACCCGATCGAGGATGCGATCGAGCATATTACCCATTCGATCTGTACGCTGGAATTTGAGGATCACAGACCGTTATACGACTGGGTGGTGAGAGAGTGCGAGTTTGAAAACCCGCCGCGTCAGATTGAGTTCGCAAAGCTTTATCTCACAAATGTTGTGACCGGAAAACGCTATATCAAGAAGCTGGTGGAAGACGGTATCGTGGACGGATGGGATGATCCGCGACTTGTTACGATCGCAGCGCTCAGAAGGAGAGGATATACGCCGGAATCTCTTCGCATGTTTGTGGATCTGGTTGGAGTATCCAAGGCTAACAGCTCCGTGGATTACGCGATGCTTGAGTACTGCATCCGTGAAGATCTGAAGCTGAAGAGATCGAGAATGATGGCGGTGCTGGATCCGGTCAAGCTCGTGATCGACAATTATCCGGAAGGCCAGACAGAAATGCTGTCGATTCCCAATAATCTGGAAAATCCGGAACTGGGAGAGAGATCGGTTCCGTTCTCGCGTGAGCTTTACATTGAGCGGGAGGACTTTATGGAGGAACCGCCGAAGAAGTATTTCC
>JALEWG010000265.1 GCA_022788065.1 Lachnospiraceae bacterium
TGTATCAGAATCCCGAATTTATTCGGCCCGTACCGCCCACCGCATCTTTGTGGAGCGGGCTCTCGGATTCCGGCTGCATTCCTCCGCGGAGGGTCGGATCACATCCTCCGAAATCTTACTGTAAATCCCGCTTTTAAAGCCTTCCTTCAGAAACCGCTTGACCAGCCGGTCTTCACCTGAGTGGAACGTGAGAATCGCCGCGCGGCCTCCGGGTGCAAGAACCCCGGGGAGCTTTTCCATAAAGCTGTACAGCACCTCAAATTCATTGTTCACATCAATGCGCAGCGCCTGAAAGCATCTCTGACATGACTTTTTCACGGCTTCCTTTCTCTCCTTTTCCGGAACGAAAGAAAGCGCCTCCCCGATCACATCTTTAAACTGTGTCGTCGTCCGGATATAGTCTTTTTTCCTGTTATGCCGGATCACAGCCGAAGCGATCTCCTCCGCATACGGCTCATCGGAATTCTCCACAAGCATTCCCAAAAGCTCTTCCTTCGAGATACCTTTCAGACGCTCCGCCGCGGAGATTCCTTTTTCCGGATTCAGTCTGAGATCCAGCGGTCCCTCAAATTTATAAGTGAAGCCGCGCTCCGGATTGTCGATCTGCATGGACGAAACACCCAGGTCAGCCATAGCAAAATCAAACAGTCCCACTTCCGCAGAGAGCCGGTCGATATCCGCGAAGTTCATCTGGTGCGCCGTAAAAATATCGTCCCCGAAGCCCTTCGATGCGATGCGCGCTCTGGTCTTCACGATCTCGATGGGGTCCACATCAAGCGCATGGAGATGGCCGCTCCCGTTCAGGCATTTTAACATTTCCATGCTGTGCCCGCCGTACCCGAGCGTCGCGTCCAGTCCGGTTTCACCCGGTTTGATCTGCAGAAAATCCAGGATCTCCTGCACCATAATGGAAATATGCATGCCCGCCGGGGTACTGCCCTTTCGGATCACCTTTTCGATGGTGTCGGCATATTTCTCCGGATCCTGTTCCTTGTATTTTTCCTCAAATGTTCTGGGATGGGTACCCCTGTACCTCACCCGGCGCTTGTGTACCTGATTTTCTTCCATAATCCGTAATCCTTTCCGTCAAAAAGTCCCTAAACCTTCGCTTTCGTCCAGTCCAGACGAAGCAGACATATCAAAAGAATAACTGCACTCAGTCCCCATGTCAACGGGTAAGCCCAGGAAATCGTCTGAAAAACCGGGAAATAACGGAGTGCCGTCGTCACATACACGATACGGATTCCGCACCAGCAGATTAAGAGCGTCATCATGGGGATCACCGCTTTACCACATCCCCTTAGCGCTCCGGCAGCACAGTGGGTAAAGGAAAGAAGGAACATGAAGAACGCGACCGTCTGACCATGTCCCGTTCCGTAAGCGATCGCCTCCGGCGCACTGATAAATATGGATAACAGTTGCGGCGTCAGGTAAAAGATCAGAACTCCTGTAAGTTCCGCAAACGCGGCTCCGAACAGAAGACCGATCACCGTTCCTTTTTTCGCTCTCTCCACCTGTCCGGCGCCGAGATTCTGACTCACAAAAGTGGGAAGTGCCATGCTCATGCTCATGATCGGTAAAAACGCGATTCCTTCGATCTTGTGAAACGCGCCGTATCCGGAAATAGCATAGGCTCCGAACAGATTGATGCAGGACTGCACCACCATATTTCCAAGGCTGTTCACGGTATTCTGGATCCCCGACGGCAGTCCCTGGCGGATAATGCGGATCATGGTCTCCCTGTGGAAGCGAATGTCGCGGATCTTGATTTTGATCGCGTCCATGCCGCGGCACATATGCACGAGACACAGGGCCACGCTCAGTCCCTGGGCGATCACCGTCGCAAGCGCCGCGCCGCCCGCTCCCCACCGGAATCCGGCAACAAACACAAGATCCAGGATCACATTGATCATCGAGGAGACGAACAGATAAAAGAGAGGATGGACACTGTCGCCCACCGCCCGCATGATGGCCATGCAGGTATTGTACATGATAACCGTGGACACTCCGGCAAAATAGATATTGAAATACATCAGCGCGTCCGCCATCACACTGTCCGGAGTCTTCATCCACACCAGCAGATACGGTACGAGAAGAAGTCCCAGAACCGTGGAGATGAGCGACGCAATCACGCCAAAGAACAGGTTCGTGTTGATGGCGAGCTGCGTCTGCTTCTCATCCTTTGCCCCGAAATAGCGGGATATGACAACGCCGCCTCCGATGGCGATTCCGTTAAAAAGTCCGATTACGATAAACGTCAGGTTGCCGGCCAGACTGACCGCCGCAAACGCGTCGTTGGACGCGAAATTGCCGACCACCCATGCATCTGCCATGTTGTAAAACTGCTGCAGAAGCTGTCCGAAAAAAAGCGGGATCGCAAAGGCAATCAGGCCTTTCACAATTGATCCCTCCGTCAGACTGACATCTTTCCCCATTTTCATGATCCTTGAAAACATGATCTTGTCCTACTCCCTTTCCTTTTCACAGTCTTTTTATTATACACCCGAAAAGAAGACCTGTGAAGTGATATCACAGGCCTTTTTTCTGTCATTCCGCATCTTCAATCTCTTTTCTGGCTCGCACAATATCAACCTTCCCCTCCCGGATCAGGTTGACAAATATGGAAGAAAGCTCCGGATCAAACTGTGTTCCGGCTCCGCGGATCAGCTCGCCCACCGCGCTCTCCACCGACATTTCCGCCTTGTAGCAACGTCGGGATACCATTGCGTCGAAGGAGTCCGCCACACAGAGGATTCTGGCGGCCAGCGGGATATCCTTTCCTGCCACTCGCCTCGGATATCCTTTTCCGTCGTACCGTTCATGATGTCCGATCACGGCCGGAATTACGTAGTCCATGGATGGCAGATGGCGGATAATGCCGACAGAGTATTCCACATGACATTTCATCGTGTCATATTCGGCATCCGTCAACGGTCCCTGTTTATTTAAGATCTGCTCCGGAATTCCGATCTTTCCGATATCATGAAGCAGCGCCGCCTCTTTTAAGATCTCCCTGTGTTCCTCCGGAAGATTCATCGCTCGGGCTATGGCCTCCGCGTAGTAAGCAACATTTTTCGAATGCTGGAACGTGTAATGATCCTTGGCGTCGATGGCTGCAGTCAGCGCATAGATCGTCGGAGCGTACTCCGAGTACATACTCTTGTGCTTTTCCACGCCTTCCATGTCCTTTTTGCTGCCAATGATGCCATCCGAGTATACCATGATTCCGTTTTTACCGGAATGCTTTACGTGGTATACCGCCTGATCAGCGTTCTGTACCAGCTCCTGCGCGCTGGAAGCGCCATATGGAATCGCGCAGATTCCACAGCTCACCGTCAGAACCTTCAGATATGCCTCCTCGGATTTCCGGTTCATGTTGCGGATCTGGGTACAGATATTGGAAGCCAGATTCTGTGCGGAATAAATGTCATAATCCGGTAGGATCACGGCAAATTCCTTTCCGCTGTAACGGGCGACATATCCGCTCTCCCCGACGGTTCCCTGTATGATCCTCGCAATATGCCGAAGTGCCGTATCTCCCTCGTGGTTTCCGTACAGCTGATTGTACAGCTTAAAATCATCCACATTGAAAATGAGCAGTGCCATGGAACTTCTGCTGCATTTCTGATAGGTCTCATCCAGTGTCTCATAGAAACACTTCCGGTTCAGAAGACCGGTCAGCTCGTCGGTTCTCGCCTCACGGTACGCGCGCTCATAAAGTCTGGAGTTTTTGACAGCAATGGAGCTTACCGACTCCAACGAGTTCAGGAAACTGATATCATCAAGCCCGAAGCCTGAACGTTTCTTATCTTTTTCGCTGAGCATGACGATCCCGACCAGATCATCATTATCTTTCAGCGGAAGGAAGCATTCCACGCGCATCTGCTCCAGCTGGCGTTTTTCTTCCTCCCACATTGACTTGTAGTCGACGGTTCTCTTAAAATCACGGAACTGCAGACACACATTGTGCTCACTCAGCCAGTGTACCAGCGGATGATCCGCTCCCATCCGGAACCGGTTATCGTCCAGCGGACTTGTACTGTAGGCGGTCCGGTATGTCCCGTCATTTTCTTCGATACAGATATACACCTTTTTCACATGCAGTGTTTCCGTGATCACATCCACAAGCGCCCGGTAGATCTCCTTAAGCTCCAGGCTCTTGGACACCATCATCGTGTACTCTGCAAGCTTCTCTGTCTTCTTCTGCTCCTCCTGAATAAACAGGCGGTCAAACAGCGCCTTCATGAGCGCATAGAGAATCAGCGTAAAGAGCATGGTCAGAACGGCCACGATCATAACGCTGTAGGGCAAAAGCATCGGGATCTGTCTCCGGATAAAGGTATCCAACCCCTGCGCGATGTTAAAGAACACCAGCACACTGATTCCCATTGCAAGGACATAACAGTTTCCCCGGGAAACGAGAAGTGTCAGCTTGAACACATGTCCGGAATAAAGCATCAGGAACATGAGCACCGCATTAAACACACCTGCAACGATATCGAGCGGGAATCCGTTCACAACAGAGATTCCCATGTTGCCAAGGAACAGCAGCAGGATTCCGGCAACCAGCGGCACGAGCTGCGCTGCTCTGGAAGGATTTCTTTTATATACGCAGTACACGAGCCAGAAGATTCTCGTCACCACCACTGCGCACAGGCCGTACATGATAATGACCGGCCATTCCATGTGGTAAACGAACGCAACGGAATCTCCCTGCCACACCAGATCCGGCGGAGCCAGGAACACATTCGTTTTGATATTGATAATACTTCCAAGCGCCAGAAGTGCCGCAAAGAAGCCGTCAATCTTTTTGTACTCCTCCCCCGTATAGTCGCAGATAAACCGGAAGTACGTGCAGGGAAGCATCCAGATTCCGATAACAGATACATGATACCAGAACTCATAGGACGGCCACATTCTCGCGCGCATCAGCATGGAGCCGCCCGTCCATACAACCATGTTCAGAAGAACCACAATAAAGGTGTTGATCACACGGTTTCTCTTGGCGCTTAAGAATGCCATCAGGAAGAACACGTAACAGTAGAG
>JALEWG010000020.1 GCA_022788065.1 Lachnospiraceae bacterium
CATAGAGGATCTGGGCCTCCGCCGGGATTACATTGGGAGCGATGCCGCCCGGGTTGGTGATGGCGCCGTGGATTCTCGCCGCATCGATCATATGCTCTCTCATATAGTTGACGCCGATATCCATGATCTCCACCGCATCCAATGCGGAACGTCCAAGCTCCGGAGCACCGGCCGCATGGGAGGAAATACCATGGAACGTAAAGAACACGCGGAAGTTTGCCAGGAAACGGTCTGCGCCCATGGTCTTGTTGACCGTGCTCGGGTGCCAGGTGATCGCAGCGTCACAGTCTTCAAAATAGCCGTCGCGTACCAGATATGCCTTACCGCCTGCATTCTCCTCAGCAGGACAGCCATAGTAGCGGATCGTACCGGCGATATGATTTTCTTCCATGTATGTTTTCAGTGCATCCACTGCCGCCACAGAAGCGGTTCCCAGAAGGTGATGACCGCAGCCATGTCCGTCTGTCTTTCCTTCGATCGGACAGCGCTCCGTGCAGTCTGCCTTCTGCTGCAGGCTGGACAACGCGTCGAACTCTCCGAGAAATGCGAGAATCGGCTTTCCGCTTCCCCACTCGGCAATAAACGCGGTCTCCTCACCTGCCAGATCGGCGCGGATAGAAAATCCACGGGACTTCAAGTACTCCTGCTGCAGTGCAGAAGACTGTCTCTCCTGGAATCTGGGCTCCGCATATCCCCAGATCGTATCGCTCATATCTGTGTAGGACTGTTTTTTCTCATCAACCAGTTTTCCAATCACATCTCTGAAATCATTTCCCATAGCATTATCCTCCTAAGGTTTTTATGTTTTGTTATACCATTTCCCGATTACCAGATCTCCGGCTTCAGGTCCTTCGGCAGCGGATTCGGATATTCCTGCCCGTCCAGTTCTTCCATCCAGTCCGCTCTCGCCTTCTCGACCAGCTCCGGTTTCAGAAGCAGCTCCGCGCCGACACATGCCAGAACCTTGGCCGCTGCCAGCATGCCCTTATGCGCAATGCTGGATTTTCCCTGTGCCACAGCCTGCCAGGAATGCATAGCTGTTCCTGCCGCATAGCAGTTGGTGTACACCTGGCCGACCGGAACCACCCAGCTCACGTCGCCCACATCGGTGGACCCACCGCCGCCATACCGGCTGTTCTTATCAACGATGAAATCCCAGAGAGGCATTTCCATAATCTCGTTCTTTCTGTCTCGGCCGCCCACGTCGGCCGCCATGGATTTCAGGCCCTCTCTGTCCAGATCGGTGATGATCGCCTGGAACTTCTTCGCGTACTCCAGTTCCTCATCCGTATATCCGATCGGGATCACATGCTCCAGATTCTCCTGTACCATATCTGCCAGCGTGTCGTTGTTGATGAGATCCGAGTAAGCGGCCACCTGCCGGATCTCCACTGTGGTTCCCGTGATCAGGGCAGCGCCTTTCGCGATATCGCACATTCTCTCAAACAGTTTCTTAACCTGCGTCACCTTCGGCGCACGGATCGCATAGAGGATCTGAGCCTCCGCAGGAATCACGTTCGGAGCGATTCCTCCCGGATTGGTGATGGCGCCGTGAACGCGCGCCGCGTCGATCATATGCTCTCTCATATAGTTCACGCCGATATCCATGATCTCCACTGCGTCTAACGCAGAACGCCCTAACTCCGGGGCGCCGGCCGCATGGGAGGAGATCCCGTGGAACGTAAAGAACGCGCGGAAATTTGCCAGATGGAATCCACCCTTCATAACCTTGTTCATCGTGTACGGGTGCCAGGTGAGCGCAATGTCACAGTCATTGAAATACCCGTCGCGCACCAGATATGCCTTGCCGCCCGCATTCTCCTCGGCCGGACAGCCATAATAGCGGATCGTTCCCGTCAGTCCATGATTTTCCATATATGTTTTCAGAGCGTCCACAGCCGCAACGGAAGCCGTTCCCAACAGGTGATGACCGCAGCCGTGACCGTTTGTCTTGCCCTCGATGGGGCAGCGCTCCGTGCAGTCCGCTTTCTGCTGAAGGCTGGACAGCGCATCAAATTCGCCTAAGAATGCCAGAATCGGCGTTCCGCTTCCCCACTCGGCGATAAAAGCGGTTTTTTCTCCCGCCAGATCCGCCCGTACAGAAAAGCCTCTGCTCTTTAAATACTCCTGCTGCAGCGCGGAGGAATCCGTTTCCTGAAATCTCGGTTCCGCATACCCCCAGATGGCGTCACTGATGTCGGTGTACGCTTTGCTTCTCTCATCGATCAGCGATAAGATTTCTTCTCTGAATTCTGACATAACAAACTCCTTTCCCTTTATTCATGCCGCTTGCCGGTTACCCGGTCAACCGTAATTTTCCATACCGTGATCCTGCAGACCTCCGCTTCCGTGAATGCCTGCTCGTCAAACGTTTTTCCGTGCGGCCTTCCGATCTGGTTCATCAGTGCAGTCAGGCCCTTTTTCTTTTCCTCCGGCCCGGCGATCTCTGCCCTGCCGCTTCCGCACACACTCTCAAACCCACAGGATGAGCGGCATGCCTCCTCACAGTCCACACGAATCTCAACTCCGCTCACAACAGAAAATGAAACCTGCGGATTTTTCTTCAGAAGCTCCAGCTTTGTTCCCTCCGACGCTCCGTGAAAATACAGCGTGAGGATTCCGTTCTCCATCACAGCCCCGTAGTTCATGGGAATTAAATAAGGACATGGTTCATCATGGAATGCCACGCTGCATACAGCTTCGCGCGATAAAATTTCCATGATCTGATCCATGTCCCTGATCTCTCTGTCTTTTCTTCTCATTTTTCCGTTATCACTCCCTGTTTTATCTGACTGTTCCTATCATACCATATCTTTCGCTGATCTTCAACCGGAACAGTTAGACACTTAACTAAATTCATAGCCAAGTCTGAGTGTAAGAACGGAATCTTCGTCAAGAATCTCCCCTTTTCTGAAAATATAGTCGGCGATCACCTTTTTGAGGCTCTCATTTACCGCCGGATGATCCCTGATCTGCGGCTCCGTTTCCTTCCAGAATTCTTTCAGGTCGATGCCGGCCCGGGATTCGGGCATCGGAAGCTTCGCTTGTGCAAATGCCATCCCGATCGCACAGGCAAGTTCCATATTGTTGATCAGCCTCGCAGGTTCTTCAAATGTCCTGATTTTAATATCCACCGACATGGGGATCAGACTGTGTACCATACATGATTCCTCCTTCCGGGTTCCTTATTTTTAATATCAATGCAAACAACAATCGGATGAAAAAAACGGAGCAAATATATATTTGCTCCGTTTAGCTGCCGGCGACCGGACTTGAACCGGTACGGGGTTGCCCCCGAGGGATTTTAAGTCCCTTGCGTCTGCCTATTCCGCCACGCCGGCAAACGCGATAACTTTTCGTTATCAATGGGGCCTATAGGGCT
>JALEWG010000036.1 GCA_022788065.1 Lachnospiraceae bacterium
TTTATGATCCCACCGGCGGATCTGTGAAATTTGATGGGAGAGAAATCTCCGGAAAAATGAACAAGGATCTGCATAAATATATTACGGACAATATTGCCATGATCTTCCAGGATCCGATCGCGTCCCTGAACCCCCGAATGACCGTTCAGGAGATCATCGCCGAGGGCCTGAAGATCCGGGGAGTGAAAAATCCTGATGAACTTCAGAAGCGCGTAGTACAGATGCTTGAGCATGTCGGCCTTCAGGCAGAACATGCGTCCCGGTATCCGCATGAGTTCTCTGGCGGACAGAGGCAGCGTATCGGTATCGCCAGAGCGCTGATCGTGGAGCCCCAGATGGTGATTGCTGATGAACCGGTTTCTGCCCTTGACGTATCCGTTCAGGCGCAGGTTATCAACCTGTTAAACAAGTTGAAAGAAGAAATGGGCCTGACGATTCTGTTCATTGCCCATAACCTGTCGGTTGTAAAATATTTCTCTGACCGGATCGGTGTTATGTATTTCGGAAAACTGGTTTAGATGGCAGATTCCGACGAACTGTTTAAGAATCCGCTTCACCCGTACACAAGAGCATTGCTTTCTGCGATCCCGGAACCGGATCCGATCAATGAGAAAAAGCGTGTGAAGATCCATTATGATCCGGAAATTCACCATTACAGTGAATCCAATAACCCGTCCTACCATGAAGTGGCTCCGGGTCATACGATTTACTGCTCTGATGAAGAGTTTGAGCAGTATAAAAAAGAATGGAAGGCCTGATATTAGCCTGACATAGATAATCTCCTTAAAAGACCGTATGCCTCTGCCGGGGTATGCGGTCTTATTTTCGGAGCGCATGCGGTACGGTTTACGGTTTGAAAATAGCAGAAAATATGATATGATGAGGGCAGACCCGGCTTCTTCGGGCGGCAAAATAATGCGGGGAGGAATTGCGGATGATTGATCTGAATGGCATGATTTCCATCCCGTTTCTGAAAAAAACGGTGTTTACAGGAAGCTGTCACGAAATGAATTTCATGATTAAAAAAGTGAGTGAGGACGATACGGATAAGACCCGGGCGATCGCATGGCCGGGGCCGTTCTGCTTTGAAAAGACAGAGGATGAAAAGAAGGTTTTTTCTGATTTTCCGTTTACCCACGATGGGATCCTGGAGGCGGTTGCATGGCTGAACCGACATTATGAGGAGAATTACGGAAAGAGCGAAAAATCTGTTTGAACAATAGAAACGGTCGTGTATAATAGAAATCGGATTAAATATATTATTACAGGGGGCTGTCATGGCTATTATTTTACTTAAGCAGATTTGCATCATGTTTCTTCTGATCGCAGTCGGTATGTTACTTGTGAAAAAAGGTTTCCTTTCCGAACAGGGAGGAAAAGATCTGGGAGCGATCCTGCTCCGGGTCGTGATTCCGTGTGTGGTGGTAAAGTCCTATATTACGGAATATACGCCGGAGCGGGCGGTGGATCTTGCCATCTCCGCGGCCATGGCGCTGGTGGCGCTCGGTGTGGCGATGGCGGTTTCTTTTCTTGTATTCGGAACGAGAAAGCGGATCGAGAACTTTGGCGCGGCGTTCTGCAATGTGGGCTTTATCGGAATCCCGTTAGTACAGGCGGCTCTGGGAGAAGGCGCAGTATTTTACCTGGTTTCTTTTATCGCACTGTTAAACATAATGCAGTGGACCTACGGAATCGTGATTATGACAGGAAACCGGGATGCGATCCGTCTGAAATCGATCAGCTCCAACCCGGTGGTTCTGGCGTTTGTTCTGGGCCTTCTGATCTTCTTCCTGCGTATCCCGGTTCCGAAGGTGATCGTGAGCACGTTAAGCAGTATTGCGGCCATGAACACACCGCTTGCTATGATTATTCTCGGCACTTATCTCGCGAAAATGACGGTAAAGGAGATGGTGACAGGGAAAAGTGCATATGTCTGCACCTTCCTGCGCCTGATCGTGATCCCCGTGGCAACACTTTTCGTGCTCTGGCTGATTCCGGGAGTCAAGACGGAGATCAAACAGGTGATTCTGATCGCATGCTGTACGCCTGTAGGATCCAACATTGCGATCTTTGCGAAGCAGTATGACAAGGACTATAAGCTTTCCGTGGTTACGGTCTGCCTGAGCACGCTGCTCTGTATTATCACAGTTCCCGTATTCTACACGTTTGTGGAAAAAGTGCTGCTGTAACAACGGAATCGGTGGAGGAGACAGACAATGTCAACGGGAAAAAAGTATGATATGCTGACGGATCACCCGGGAAAGGCGCTTCTGGCTTTCGTGGTTCCCATGATCCTGGGAAATCTGTTTCAGCAGTTTTATAATATCGCCGACTCCGTGATCGTGGGCCGGTTTGTGGGAGAGCAGGCGCTGGCGGCAGTCGGCGCCTCCTATGCGATTACCAATGTGTTTATTGCCATTGCCATCGGAGGAGGAATCGGGAGCTCGGTCGTGATTTCCCAGTTTCTGGGAGCCGGGCGGATGGCGAAGATGAAGACGGCAGTGTTTACGACCATGATCAATTTCCTGGTGATTGCGGTCTGCCTTGCCACCTTCGGCGTCATTTTTAATAACCGGATTCTTGGCTGGGTCAATACGCCGGAGGATATTTTCGGCGATGCGGGTGTTTATCTTGCCATCTATTTCATCGGACTTCCGTTCCTGTTCCTTTACAATGTGCAGGCATCCATCTTTAATTCGCTGGGTGATTCCAGAACACCGCTGTATCTTTTGATCTTTTCCTCGCTTTTAAATATCGCGCTGGATATGATCCTGGTGATCGTGTTCCGGCAGGGCGTCCGCGGCGTTGCCGTTGCGACGCTTTTAGCGCAGGGAATTTCCGCGGTGGTTTCCTTTGTGCTCCTGATGAGAAAACTTAAGAATTACCGGGAAGAGGAACCATACGCGATCTATGATGTGGAGATTATGAAATCCATGGTGCGGATCGCGATCCCCTCTATTTTGCAGCAGTCGATCGTTCATGTGGGAATTCTGCTTGTGCAGTCGGTGGTCAACAGCTTCGGTTCGGCGGCGTTGGCCGGTTATTCCGCCGGTACCAGGATCGAATCCCTGAGTATCGTTCCCATGCTGGCCATGGGAAATGCCATGTCCACGTTTACGGCTCAGAATATCGGCGCCGGAAAGCTCGACCGCGTGAAGGAGGGCTACCGGATGTGCTATGTGACAGTGCTTTCCGCGGGACTTTTCTTATGCGTGATGTACCAGCTGTTCGGCGGAGCCTTTGTATCCATGTTCCTGGAGAATACAACCGGCGAAGCGTACGCCGTGGGTCTGCGTTATGTGAAGTTTCTCGCGTTCTTCTATTCATTTATCGGCCTTAAGGCGTCCACAGACGGGCTGCTCAGAGGAGCCGGCGATGTGGCCGCATTCACGACGGCCAATCTGGTCAATCTGACGATCCGCGTGGCAGTAACGAATCTTTTCGCGCCGGTCTACGGGATCCAGGTGGCCTGGATGGCGGTCCCGCTTGGCTGGGCGGCAAACTATGTGATCTCATTTTCCTGGTATCTGACGGGAAGATGGAAAAGGATAAAGGTAATTAAAAAGTAGCAGGGAGGAATACAGTATGGAACAGAAAATTCTGGAATATCTGAAAGCGCACGAGGCGGAGATCTTTGAGGATCTGAAGACACTTGTTCTGGCGGAGGCCAGCACCTCGGATCTGGAGGCTCTTGCGGAGTGCAGAAAGGTCCTGGAGGGACTGATAAGAGAGCGGACCGGAGCTGAACCGTATGTCTATAAAACGGAGGGCGGCCATGATCCGGTGCGGTTTGAGATGGGAGACGGGGAGGAAAAGATCGTCCTTGTGGGACACTATGATACAGTCCATCCGATCGGTTCCCTGAAATACTATGCGGAGGGAAATAAGCTCCACGGCCCCGGTGTTTCAGACATGAAGAGCGGCGTGATCTCCGCGATCTGGACTGCGAAGGCGTACCGGGATCTGGGAATTGACCCGGGAAAGAAGCTGGTATTCCTGTTTAACGGGGACGAGGAGACCGGAAGCAAAGATTCCTGCGACATTATCTGCGGCCTGGCAAAGGACGCGAAGGCAGCGCTGGTCTGTGAGCCCAGCGTCGGAAACGGAAACCTGAAAACAGGAAGAAAAGGCAACATGAAATTCAATGTGACGGTTCACGGCAAAGCGGCCCACGCAGGAAACGCCCACAAGGATGGAGTCAATGCGCTGGAGGAGATGGCGCATGAGATCCTGTTTATCCAGAGGCTGACGGACTATGAGGCGGGAACGACTGTGAACGTGGGAGTGGAAAGCGGCGGTACAAAGGTGAATGTTGTGCCGGATCTGGCGAAGATCAGTGTGGACTGCCGGTTTAAGACCATGGCGGAGCGGAAGCGCGTCATCGATGCGATCATGGGCCTTGAGACGACCGTGAAGGGCTCCACGCGCGAGGTGGAGTTTATCGACGGAAAACTTCCGATGGAGGAGAGCGAAGGGAACATGGCGTTGTTTGCCGTCGCGAAAGTATGCGGAGAGAAGCTGGGCCTGACGTTTGACCACGAATTTGTTGGCGGCGGCAGCGACGGAAACGCGATTTCCGCGATGGGAGTTCCGACGTTAGATGGCCTTGGCGCGTGGGGAGACTGTGCCCATTCGCCGGAGGAATTCATGTATATCGACCAGTATATTCCGAGGATCGCTCTTCTGGCGTCTCTGATTCTTAACATTTAAAGAAGATCAGTGTGTGAAGAATTGAAAATAAAGATAAAAAATTGCCGGTGCACCGGGAGAAAATCTCAGATGCACCGGCTTTCTTTGTCATATCCGGAACGATATTATTTCCAGAACTGCTTCATAAGGCTGAT
Source organism: Lachnospiraceae bacterium (assembly GCA_022788065.1). Classification (GTDB taxonomy): domain Bacteria; phylum Bacillota; class Clostridia; order Lachnospirales; family Lachnospiraceae; genus SUG393. The sequence goes on from JALEWG010000036.1 coordinate 4,845, forward strand.
CACGATCTTCATTCCGGTTTCCTGGAACGAAAAATCGATCCACTCATCGTAGGTATGCGCGCCGCCTCCGCGGATGGTGCCGATGGTGTTGGCCGGGATTCCGAGAGAAAGCGGAATGTTCGCGTCAGTGGAGTAGGCGTTGAAGTCCAGCGGACCGTCCAGGAGTCCGGAAATAATCTCCGCGTGAGCCTCGGTCATCTCTTTCAGACCCTCCGGCGGAACTGCGCGGTTGCCGGGGCGGATTCCGAGCGTCTCCAGATCGATCTCCATGCCGGATGCCCGGAACTCCTCGATGATGGATTCCAGCTGATCCGCCATGAACTTCAGGCAGTCCTGACTCTCGGAACGGAACTCATAGAGAAGAACGCATTTTTCCGGAATCGTATTGACGGTGGTACCGCCTTCGATAACGCCGACATTGTAAGTGGTCTTTTGACCCTCCGGGAGCTTCTGTTCATAGAGACGTTCAACGACGTCGGCGGCAAATTTGATTGCACTCGTATTTCCGAAACCTCCGTAGGAGTGACCGCCCTGTGCGTGGATCGTGATTTTGTAGCGGTGAGAGCCGACGGCACGGGAGCAGCACTGGGGAGCGTAGCCGTCAAAGGAGATAAAGGCTTTGATCCGGTCTCCGTAGGTTTTTATCAACTGTCTCGTTCCGTCCAGATTGCCGAGTCCCTCTTCGAAGGAATTGGCGACAACAACAATTCCGTACGGGCATGTACCCGGGAAGGTCAGAAGATACTTAAGACCTGCCATCAGATTGGCCAGATTTCCCGTATCATCGCCGATTCCCGGAGTGGCGATCCTGTCGCCGTCAATGGTCATCGGAAGCTCCTCCGTGTCGGGGAAAACGATGTCTGTGTGTGCGGCGAAAATCACAACCTGCTCTTTTCCCTCGCAGCCGATCTCGCACACAACGTTCTTTGCCTCATCGATGACTACGGATTCTGCGCCGAGAGATTTCATGTACTCCAGGCAGAAGGCTGCGCGCTTTTCCTCGTTGTGGGAAGGCGCAGGGATCTTTCCGAGTGTTGTCAGGAAATCATAGTTGGTTCTGACATTTTCCCGGATAAAGCTCAGGTCTTTCTCGTTCAGTGTCTGCATAGCATTCCTCCTGTGTTTAAATAAGTATATTGTTTCGATCCGGTCTGCCGGATCAGTTTTTGATCGGGAAGGTCACCTCGGCCTTGAACAGGTCGCCGTCGATGGTGATCCGGAATTTACCGCCCTGAAGCTCGGTAAGGCTCTTGGCAATGGAGAGGCCGAGGCCGCTGCCCTCCGTGGTTCGGGAAACGTCACCGCGGACGAAACGCTCGGTCAGCTCGTCGGGGCTGATATTGAGCGGAGAAGCGGAAATATTCTTGATGGAAAAGACAACCTCCGAATCCCGGTCCTCAACGCCCACATAGACGCGTGTGTTTTCCAGCGCGTATTTGCAGGCGTTATTGTAAAGATTTTCCAGAACGCGCCACAGGCGTCGTCCGTCTGCCTCGATCATGATCACCTCATTGGGCAGCGTGGTGACCAGATCCAGATGGCGCATCATATATTTCTCCTCGAATTCCCCGTTGGTCTGCTGAACCAGCTCCACGATATCGATGTCGCTGATCTCCAGCTTGATATTTCCGGAGCTTGCCTTGGAGGCTTCAACCAGATCCTCGGTCAGAGTTTTGAGCCGCTGGGACTTCTGGTCCAGGACCTCCAGGTAACGTTCGATGGTCGGATTGTCGATATGCTCCCGTTTGATCAGGTCCACGTAGTTGATGATCGATGTGAGAGGCGTCTTGATATCGTGGGAGACATTTGTAATCAGGTCGGCTTTCAGCCGCTCGCTCTTAACCTGTTCGGCCAGAGCAGTCTCCAGACCGTCGCTGATGCGGTTTAAACCCTCAGCCAGATTTGCCTCCAGACTGGAAAACTGTGACGCATCCACCTTGTAGCTGGTCTCTCCGGAAGCCAGCTTTTCGATGGCCTCGTGGATCCTGTCGGTCTGCTCCGCATTGCGGTACAGGAAATAGAACACAAACAGGTTTCCGGTGATCCATACACAGAGGATAATAAAAAGCGGTATGGACCGGAAGGCTTCGGCGCCATGGTTCATGATATAAAACGCGCCCAGAGAGATCATGAACACGTTGTAGCTTAAGTAAAGAATGAATCCCAGCGTCAGGCGGTACTTGAATGTGCTATCCGACAGTGTTTCTGTCAGGTTATGGAGAAAGCTGTTCTTCCAGAGGGTTTCTGCCTTGTATCTCCGGACCAGACTGAAGAAGGTGAGGAGCATGCAGAAGTAGATAACGCCGAACATGACCATGCGGTTTGCCCGGTCCCAGTAGCCGGAAGCCACGACCAGATGAAGAAGCTTGGCAAGTAACGGTGACAGAAAACGGATCCCGAGATACATGACAAAGGACATGATCATCAGCATATAATCGGTCTTGATCTTATCGAACGGGTAAAGTGTCACAGTCCTGTCGCCGAAGGAACTGTGGCCTGATAAAAATATGAGCAGGATGACTGTGAGCAGGCAGCCGGCCAGCCCCGCGGTTGTCAGGTAGATGCCCTGAACGAACATTTCCCGGGACGACCCGTAGTCCGAATAAGCCTGAGAGTAGTCATCATTGGCCTTATATGTAGTGTCAAGTCCGATCACAAGGTAATTGTCGGTACTGTTGTAGGGGTTGGCCTGTGTCATCAGCGCGGGGATGCTCGGAAAGTTCGAGTCAAAGTTGGTGCGGACGGCCAGGTCACTGGAATTGCCGGAGTAGTAAATATATTTGCCCATGGCCATCATGTCGTCCGTGGTCATTTCCGGCGCGTTGGTATGGACCGCATAGATCGTACTGTTTTTCGAGTAAAAAGCGACGCGGAAATAGAGATTCGTGAAGTCGGACATCAGGCGGTCATAGATGGAATAATAGGAGGAATACCGCTTTAAAATCTCATAGGTCAGGTTGGGCAGTGTCTCATAGGACTGATCCGGACCGCTCAGCTCCTCCTCCGACTGGTAGCAGCGCCAGCGCACGTAGAGGCGCTCATTGTCCTCATCCGTCAGCACCAGATCTTCCATCGGTCCCTTTAAGGTAAAGTTGTCGGATTCATCCATGTAGTAGCCAAGCTTTTTTCCGTACAGGATGATGTCATTTAACGTGTAGCTCTTATCGCCGCCGGGGCCGGAGGTGGCCTCCAGCACTACTTTCCCGAAGTCGACTTCCCCGTTGGTTTCAAAAAAATCCTTGTACTTGATATAGTCGAAAATATTGGTGATATCCGACTGGACTTTCCTGTTAAAATCCGGAGACTGCTCAAAGCTCTCACTTTTCAGCCAGTCCATGCCGCGGCCGTAGTTGCTGTTTAAATACATGAAGCCGATCCCGACCAGCGTGACGCAGGCAAAGATCACATGGAGAAAGCCGAGAAAACGCTTAAAAAAATAAGTTTTATTCTGAGCCATTGAAACACTCCTTACTGCTTTTCGATTTTATAACCGACGCCCCACACGACTTTCAGATAGCGAGGCTCCTTCGGATTGATTTCGATCTTTTCGCGGATATGGCGGATATGGACGGCAACCGTATTGTCGGCGCCGATCGCATCCTCATTCCATATCTTCTCGTAGATCTGGTCAATGGAGAATACCTTGCCCGCGTTCTTTACAAGGAGCAGAAGGATATTGTATTCAATGGGCGTCAGCTTGATCAGTTCTCCGTCAACCGTCACTTCCTTGTTCTCATCATTGATCATAAGGCCGCCGCACTTATAGACCTGAGAACTGTTCTGCTGATTCAGGTTTCCGAGCTGTGTGTAGCGGCGCAGTTGGGACTTTACGCGTGCCACCAGTTCCAAAGGATTAAAGGGTTTCGTTATGTAGTCGTCGGCTCCGATGTTCAGGCCGAGAATTTTATCCGTATCTTCGGATTTAGCGGAGAGAATGATGATCGGAATGCTGCTGGTCTCGCGCACTTTAAGGGTCGTGCGGATTCCGTCGAGGCCGGGCATCATCACATCGACGATCATCAGATTGACCTCATTGCTTTCCAGAAGTTCAAGAGCCTCATAGCCGTCGTAGGCCTTGATGACCTGAAAGCCCTCTCCGGTCAGATAGATATTGATCGCCTCCACGATTTGTTTATCGTCATCACAGACAAGAATTGTTTGCATAGGTGTGTCCTCCTTATCGTTGCTGTGTAAAAAACGTTCACCGCTCTTAGTATAACACAAAAGAACGGTGAACGCTATCTGTCTGTTAATTGAAACGGAAAACGGCTGTTCCGTAAGCCGGGAGCGGATATGCGATGGAATTGTCCTTCCCGTCTGCCGCGATCTTTTCCGATTTAATGGAGAGAAGGTCCTCCCCGCTCTTATAAAGACCATGTTCGTTGTCGAGAATTCTCGTATAGGTTCCCGCTTTCGGAACACCGAGCCGGAAATCATCTCTTGCTACAGGCGTAAAGTTGATGACGAACAGGAGGTTCTTCTTCTTTGTCTCATCGCTCCGGTAAAAGCTGAAAATACTCCGCTCATTGTCATCACAGTTGATCCACTGGAAGCCGGCCCAGTCGCTGTCAAGGCGGTAGAGCGCCGGATATTTTTTATAGAGGTGGAGCAGGTCACTGAAGTATTTCTGCAGATCCCTGTTCTTCGGATCCTCGGTCAGATCCCAGTCCAGAGCCACCTTTTCGTCCCATTCGTGGTACTGGCCGAAATCCTGTCCCATGAACAGGAGCTTCTTTCCGGGATGGCCGAACATGAATGTATATCCGGCTTTCAGATTGGCAAATTTATCATCCGGATATCCCGGCATCTTGTTGATCATGGAGCACTTCAGATGCACGACCTCGTCATGGGAGATGGATAAAATATAGTTTTCGCTGGTGGCGTAAGTAAGGCCGAAGGTCATTTTATTATGGTTATATTTCCGGAAGTACGGATCCAGCTTCATGTATTCCAGAAAATCATGCATCCAGCCCATGTTCCATTTAAAGGTAAAGCCCAGACCGCCATCCTTCGGATCTTTGGTGACGCCCGGCCATGCGGTGGACTCCTCGGCGATCATCATGACCCCGGAATGGCTTCCCGTGAGCACACTGTTCAGATGACGGAAAAATTCGATGGCCTCCAGATTCTTGTTCTCGCCGTACCGGTTCGGGATCCAGTTCCCGGCGGTTCTTCCGTAGTCCAGATAGAGCATGGAAGCGACCGCATCCACGCGGAGGCCGTCCACATGATATTCATTGATCCAGTAGAGGGCGTTGGCGATCAGGAAATTCTTAACCTCAGTTTTGGAGTAGTCAAACACCTTGGTTCCCCAGTCCGGGTGCTCGCCCTTTCGCGGGTCTGCGTACTCATAAAGCGGCTGTCCGTCAAAATCGGCCAGACCGTGGGCATCCTTCGGGAAGTGGGCCGGTACCCAGTCGAGAATGACGCCGATTCCCTTTTTATGAAGGTAGTTGACAAAGTACATGAAGTCCTTCGGACTTCCGTGGCGCGATGTGGGAGCGTAATATCCGGTCACCTGATAGCCCCAGGAGCCGTCGAAGGGGTGCTCGGCGATCCCCATCAGTTCCACATGGGTATATCCCATCTTTTTCACATAATCGGCCAGTTCATGGGCCGCTTCTTTATATGTATAATACCCGTTTTTCTCCGGACGGTCCGCCTTCTTCCATGAGCCGAGATGGACTTCATAAATGGAGAGGGGGGATTTTGCTGGTTTGGCTTCTTTCCGTTCACTGATCCATTTTTCGTCTGTCCAGCGGAAGCCTTCGATATCTGCCGCTACCGATGCGGTTCCGGGACGGAATTCCGCGCTGAACGCATAGGGGTCTGCCTTAAAGAGGATCTTCCCGCTCTGCGTTGTGACGGCATATTTGTAAAGCGCGCCGACACTTACACCGGGGACGAACACTTCATAGATTCCGGAGTCCTCCAATGGTTTCATCGGTGTTTTGTCGGGATTCCAGCCGTTGAAATCTCCCACAACACTGACGGCTTTTGCATGAGGCGCCCACACAGCGAAGTACATACCCTCTTTTTTCCGGTAGGTCTTCGGGTGAGCACCGAGCTTGTCATAGATTTTGTAATGAGTTCCCTGTCCGAACAGATAGCGGTCCATCTCAGTGATAAATCCGGTGCCTGTTCTTTTTTTTGGTGTTTTTGCAGTTATGCTGTCTGTTTCTTTCATATAGGTAATCCTCCCGAAAGTAATTGCCTGTGCCGGGCGTTTCTTTTTATCCTGTTTCCTGCGTTTCCCTCTTTTTGAGATTCCGGAGGAGAAACTGGTAACGGAGCTGGGCGGCGTTCAGTTCATAAATATAGCAGTCGATCAGAACGGGATCGACCACGTATTCAAACTGATTCTGAGCGGATGAGATGGCCATCCGGCTGACTTCGATCTGCCGTTTCAGCTCCGCGATATCTTTTGTCTGCTGCCTGTCCGCTGTCTTGTTTTTGCTGATGAATCGCATACTTTCACACTCCTGTTTCCTGATAATCAGTGGTAGTATTCCCGTAAATTCTCAGAATATTCATGGAATACCGGGGTCGGAACGGAAAGTAATACGAATTATATCGTGAGTTCATTGTAACATTCTTTCATTTGTCCGTCAATGGAGTGGGCAGATAATCCAAAAGGCCGATGTCAGATCCGAAATTTTTTTGTGAAATACTGACGAATTTTGACCGGCTGTTTTTACAGATCCGAAATTGACTTTCCGCCGGATTTTGGAGATAATAGGGGCACATTCAGAAATGAGTTCTCATTTCTCAGTTCAAAAAAATTCTTAATGGTTGGCTGGTGACCCGGATCGGGTCAAATATCCATTGAAACAGGAAGCATGAAAGTTGACATCGGAAAAGGGAGGTGTGTGCTTTGACCGGTTTATTTGCTGTACTCATTTTGGCTGCAGTGACAGACTGAAGGAATGGAAAAATTTTTAACTGGCAGATTTTACTGGGAATTTGCGCGGGAATTGCCGGGGTCTGGCCGGATCTTTGGGGGACTCTTACATTTGCGGCCCGGTTTCTCGGAACCTGTGCGGCGCTCTATGCTTTCTTCTGGTTCCGGATGCTGGGGTCCGGTGATATCAAGCTGATGGCGATCTGCGTCGGGATCCTCGGGGTCTGGGATGGGATGCTTGTGGTATTTCTCGGAGCGCTGTGCGCGACGGCTGTTGTGCTTTTAAAATCGGTCGGCTTCGGGTATGTGTGGCTTCGCGGGCAGGAAATACGCCTGGCGCCTTATCTGCTGGCGGGATACGGGATCTGGATGCTGCTTGCGCTGTAGAGGAAAGGGGAGAAGAGGGCATGAAAAAAATCATGGCAGTATATGATGAGGATCCGTTTTATGCGGAACGGCTTTCGGATTATGTTAACCGAAAGGAGAAAGGAGTTTTTGAGGCGCAGGCATTTACCTCCAGGGAGTGCCTGGAGGAATTTGCAAGGACCAATGAGGTCGATGTGCTTCTCACCGGCGTCCCGAAGGATACGGATGCAATCGGAGAATTAAAAAATACGCAGAAGATATACCTGACGGAGGACCGGGAAAACAGGAATTCCGGAGATCTCCGGGAAATCTACAAGTACCAGTCCGGAGACGATATTATCCGGGAGGTCATGGCGGTCTACTGCGAGCACCCCGATGCGAAATCTGTGTTTCCGGGACTGGGAAACAGAAAAAAGAGGATCATCGGCGTCTATTCCCCGGTGGGGAGGTGCGGGAAAACCTCGCTGGCTCTTTCCATCGGACAGATACTCGCAAAGGAGGAAAAGGTACTTTTTATTACGCTGGATCTGTTTACAGGTTTTTCTCATCTGATCGATGAGCAGTGGAAGAGAGATCTGTCAGACCTTCTTTATTATTATAAACAGGGGCGGTTTCATATCCTCAGGCTGAATTCCGTTGTCTATTATCTCGGGGACATGGCCTGGCTGCCGCCGATCCGGTATCCGGATGATTACAGTCAGGTCACTTCGGAGGAGATGGCGGATTTTCTCGTAAAAATTCTGGAGGAGAGCGACTATACGACGATCGTGCTGGACATGGGGACGTTCGACCGGCGTGTCCTCCCGGTTCTGAATGTCTGCCAGGCGGTCTATATGCCGGTGAAGGAGGATCCGATCTCGCAGGCAAAAATAAAGGAATTCGAGGAGTATGTGGACGAGTGCGGAGGGCAGAGGGTGAAGGAGCGGTTTTACAAGCTCCATGTTCCTCTTATGACAGGTATGCACAAAATGGAGCATTTTCCTCAGGATCTTTTGTGGGGGGATATGGGAGATTTTGTCAGAGGACTTCTGAAAGGACAGAGAGGATTATGGAAGAACGAAAACGGAGACTGAAAGAAGAGATCTTAAGGGGATTTTCCTACCAGACGCACATGTCGGACGACGAACTGTCCGAGATCATTGACGAAAAAATCATGGAGAGTGCGGGGGAAGGTCCGGTCACCTTAAAAGAACGTCTGAAGCTGAAGAAGGAACTGTTTGACTCCTTTCGCAGGCTGGATATTCTGCAGGAGCTGGTGGATGACCCGTCCGTCACGGAGATCATGGTGAACGGACCGGGAGAAATATTCGTGGAGACCGGGGGTACAATCGGGCGGTGGGACAGGTCTTTCGAATCCCGGGAACAGCTTCTGGATCTGATCCGCCAGATCGTCAGCCGCGTCAACCGGATCGTCAATACCTCGTCACCGATTGCAGATGCGAGGCTTTCGGACGGATCACGTGTACATGTAGTTCTGGAGCCCGTTGCCTTAAACGGGCCGATTCTTACAATCCGGAAGTTTCCGGAGCCTGTGACTATGGACAGGCTTCTTCAGTACGGGAGTATTTCGGAGGATGCGGCGGGGCTTTTGAGGACGCTGACGGCGGCACGCTACAATATTTTTGTCAGCGGCGGTACAGGAGCCGGAAAAACCACGTTTTTAAACGCACTGTCGGAGTTCATTCCGGCCGGAGAGCGGGTGATCACCATCGAAGATTCCGCGGAGCTAAAGCTCACGCATATTGAGAATCTGGTGCGTCTGGAGACGCGGGCGGCCAACGCGGAGGGCGAGGGGGAAATCGGGATCGGAACGCTCGTGAGGGCGGCCCTCCGGATGCGGCCGGACCGGATCATTGTCGGAGAAGTGCGGGGAAAGGAGGCGTTTGATCTTTTGCAGGCAATGAATACCGGGCATGACGGAAGTTTTTCCACAGGCCATGCCAACAGCGTGAAAGATATGCTGTCGAGGCTGGAAACGATGGTGTTAATGGCAGCGGATCTGCCGCTTGCGGCTGTACGGGCCCAGATCGCATCGGCAGTGGATATTATGGTACATGTGGCGCGTCTGCGCGACAAAAGCCGGAAAGTAGTGGCAATCGAGGAGGTGGACAGAATTGAAAACGGTGAAATTATCCTCAACCCTCTTTATTCCTTCGTGGAAACGGACGTGGAAGCGCCTGGCGGGCAGGTGGAGGGCAGACTTAAAAAAACAGGGGAGCTTAAGCACCGGGAAAAGCTCAGAATGGCAGGGTACCGATTATGAGACATACAGGCTCGGTAAAAAAGAATGGCTGCGCTACGGCGCCGAAGGTGTCCTGTATGCGGCACTGCTGAATTTTGTGTTTTACAGGAGCGGTCTGCTGTTTTTCCTGTCTCTGCCGGTGGGACTCTGTTATCCGCTGCTTTTGAAGGAGGAGTTGAAAAAGAAGCGGAGAGAGGAGCTGACGCTCCAGTTTAAGGACGCGATCCTTTTCCTGGCCTCCTGCCTGAATGCCGGTTATTCTGTGGAAAACGCGTTTTCCGAGGCGCTTAAGGAGACTGACCGGCTTTACGGGAAAGAATCCATGATCTCCGGAGAGATCCGTCTTCTTCTGCACAAGATCCGTCTGAACCGGACCGTCGGAGATGCGCTCCTCAATTTCGCTGAGCGGAGCGGGATCCGGGATGTGCGAAGCTTCGCTGAGGTATTTCTGGCAGCCAGAGAAAGCGGCGGAGAGCTGATGAAGATTATCGCCCGGACGGCGGAGATCATCAGCGAAAAGATCAGGATCCGTGAGGATATCCTGACAGCCACCGCGTCCAGACGGCTGGAGCAGAAGATCATGAGTGCGATTCCCGTGCTGATGGTCGTTTATCTGGAACTTACTTCTCCGGGCTATTTTGACCTCCTTTACACGACGGGAATCGGTCGGATCCTCATGACGGTCTGCCTGCTTGTGTACCTGGCTTCCCTGCAGATGGCGAAAAAATTTCTGGAGATCTCGGTATGAGAAACCGGAAAAAGGCAGCGGGGGTAAAGTATATTCTCTGTATAACAGCCGGAATTTTCCTGTTTGGTGCTGCGGAATTTGCGGATAAACAGGGGGCTTCTGTGGAAAAAGGCGTTCTGAAACGGAATCTTTGTGGACAAGGGGAGGCGGTTTACGAATTTTACGTGGAAGGACTTGGGGAATACGGAACGGAACAGCCCGTTACACTGCAGGTTCCGGAGCAGAAGCTTACGGCGGAGCAGTTCCACAGGTGCATTCCGGAGGCCGCGGAACTTCTCATGGAGAGGATCCTAGGGGAAAATGAAGCACTTACCGAGGTACAGACCGATCTGACGCTCGTGAAGGAGATACCGGAATATGGTATTTCCGTCAGGTGGCAGTCGGATCGCCCGGAGGTGTTAAGTCTGTATGGGACTATAGGTGACACGGACATGCCGGGAGCGGAGGACGGAATTCCGGTTTTGCTTTCGGCAGAGCTATCCAACGGGATCGCGAAGGAAACGCTGGAGATTCCGGTCGTCGTCTGCCTGCCGCGGGAAACAGAGGAGGAGCAGTTTCAGAGATATCTGGAGGCACTTGTTCTGGAGAAGCCGGAGCAGGAGGTCGTGGAGCTTCCGACAGAATTTTCCGGAAAACCGGTTTCCTATAAAAGTGCGGGCCGGACCGGAAATCTGCTCCTCCCGTTTCTTGGGATCGTGGGGGCCGTCTGCCTGTATCTGCAGGAGAACACTGAGGCGGAAACAAATCGAAAGAGAAGAGAAGACCGCCTTCTGGAGGCATATCCGGATCTGGTGTCCGGTTTTACGATTCTCACCGGTGCGGGATATCCGGTCAGGGCGGAATGGAGCAAGCTGACGGAAGATATGAAAGACGGGGCCGGGCAGGAATCTTATCCGCTGTTTCGGGAAATGCAGGTTGCAGTAAACCAGATGGAAACCGGAGTACCGGAAATCATG
>JALEWG010000047.1 GCA_022788065.1 Lachnospiraceae bacterium
TAATTTATTTTGTACCATTTTAAAAAACGCAATGGATTCACTACTCTTGGGATCATAATCAACACTTGTTGCATAAAGGTCAAGTACCTGTCTATACATAACTTTCTCAGATGAACGGATATCCCGAATACGGTCCAATAAATATTTTTCCATAATCATTTTTCCTTATAGAGCGACAGAAGAACTACAGTCTCTGCCAGCGCACCAAGCACATTCCCAGCTGCGAACCCTATCATACCATATCAACCTAAGCTTATGGTCGCTTGCTGAGCGACTTTTTCCAAAAGGAAATTACAGCATATACCATTCCAAAATGACCAATGCCGCTTTGACTACTTTCTCTTTTTCCGGTGGACACTGCGTTTGTCGGGCATCTTCGGATTTTGGCCTGTTATAGTTTTTTCATTCAATGATGTCGCATTTCATCATCAATGTTTGCGCTGATATCTTCCTCTGAGCTCAACTTTATCTTTTCCCGATTCAATGTCTTACAACATTTGCAGAAACTGCGGACGCCCTTCGACATTCTTACCAGATTTTCCTTCGTCAGAATATTCACCGGCAACTATCATATCCTGAAATTCAGCGTATTTTTCAGTTTATCTTTCTGTGCATCCAGACTATATCCATCCACAGAGTGATATGTAATTGTGCAACAGATCGTTGCACAATTTATTCCAGCTCTTTTTCGATTTCCTCAACAGATGGCAGACTGCTTTTCAGTTCTTCCGGAAGTGCTTTTACCATCTGATTTTTCCATTCTGCCACACCAATCGGATTCTGATATCCTGCAAGAGAATACTCAACTACAGTTTTATTTTTACCTTTAACCAGAAGTAACCCAATGGTCGGATTATCACTCGGATGACGCAAAATATCATTCACTACATTCTGGTACATATTGAGCTGGCTGATAAATCCAGGCTCAAAATCACAGGCTTTCAGTTCGATTACCACATAGCAGCGAAGTTTCAGATGATAGAACAACAGGTCAATATAAAAATCATCTCCGCCTACTTCCAGATGTACCTGTCTGCCCACGAACGCAAATCCCTGTCCCAATTCCAAAAGGAAGTTCTGGATATGTTCCGTCAGTTTGCGTTCAATCTCTACCTCACGCCTTGGCATATCGGTACCGAGAAAATCAAACAAATACGGCTTTCTTCGTCAGCTAATTTGTCCAGCAAAGAAATGTTACTTCTCCATGGTATTTGTGCAACGCCCCGTTGCACAATTTCAAAATCAGGCCAGCACTCTGCAAATTTTCTCATGTACTTGATTTCTCATGTACTTGATATTTCTTGGAGAAAAACCAGACATGTCCGGAAATGCGTCTGTTAAGTCTTTCGCCATGCGGTCAACAACTTTAGCGCCCCAACCTTCTTCCTCCTGCTTTTGCCACAGTTTTTGCAGCTCCTGCCACCTTTCTGTCTCCAATCGATTTGAATGCCAAAATCGTGAATAGGCTTATTTATTTCTAGGCCTTTTGACTTGACATCAATACTACCGTCTCCACATGCCCAGACATCGGGAACATGTCCACCGGCCGCACGCGCTTCACTGCGTACCCGTTCTCCGTCAGATATTTCACATCGCGGGCCAGCGTGGAGGAATCGCAGCTCACGTAGACCACCTTTTCCGGCGCCATTTTGAGGATCGTGTCCAGGCACACCGGATCACAGCCTTTTCTGGGCGGATCCACCACGATCACGTCAGCATGTACATGATTTTTCTCGTACTGCTCCGGCAGAACCTCCTCCGCTTTTCCGACAAAAAATTCCACGTTTTCAATTCCGTTTCTTCTCGCATTTTCTCTGGCATCCTCGATGGCCTCGGGGATGATCTCCACACCGTACACCTTTCCCGCCTTTTTCGCCAGGAATGATGAGATCGTTCCGATCCCGCAGTAGAGATCCCAGACGGTCTCACCGCCTGTGAGGCCTGCAAACTCCAGCGCCGTCCCATACAGGCGCTCGGTCTGCACCGGGTTGACCTGATAGAAGGACAGCGGGGAGAGCCGGTACTCGATATCGCCGATTTTATCGGTAATATAGCCCGGTCCGTAGAGGTTGATGATCTCCGTACCCATGATCACGTTGGTCTTCTCCCGGTTCACGGAAAGAGAAATACTTGCCGCGCCGGCCGCCTTCAGCCGTTCTGTCAGGATCTCCCCGTGAGGAAGACGATTTCCGTTGATCACGAGGCAGACCATGAGCTCCCCGCTGGCGAAGCCTTTTCTTAAGAGCACATGACGGACCAGTCCCCTGTGTTCCGCCTCATCATAAGCGCTGATCCCGTATTCTTCCATAAACTCCAGAACGATTTTTAAAAGCTCTCTGTTTTCCTCACAGCCCAGAAGGCAGTCCAGCTCCGGCACAGGAATCAGGGAATGCGTCCGGCCGGCATAAAATCCCGCCACAGGCCGCCCATCCTTTCCCGTCCCGATGGGAAACTGCGCCTTGTTGCGGTATCTCCAGGGATTGTCCATGCCGATGATCGGCTCCATGTCAAAATCCCCCAGACCGCCGATCCGCTTCAGATGATTGTAAACTTTTTTCTCTTTAAATTTCAGCTGTTCCTCGTAGGAATACTCCTGCATCTGGCAGCCGCCGCAGGCTCTTGCCGCAGGACACCGCGCCTCCACACGGCCGGGAGCAGGCTTAATGACACGGACAAGTCTGGCAAACCCGTAATTTTTCTTCATTTTCATGGCTGACGCCTCGATCACATCCCCGATCAGCGCGTCCTTGACAAACCAAATATAGCCGTCCAGTTTTCCGATTCCGGCTCCATCCTCGCTCATGTCCTCGATCGTCACAATAAATTTCTCGTTTTTCTTTATCTCCATACCTGCGATTCCCGTCACTTCCGCCTTTTCTCCGATTTGTTTTTGCTTTTTAAATTTCACTGGTGCGTCTCACATTGCTCTCCATAAAGCGGTTATAGCCGAGCCAGCCCGTGTTGTCTCCGGCTCCCTTTAAGATCTCCGTCATGGTCTCCAGCTTCGCATCCGCATTGTCCGCAAGATTCAGTGCCAGCGCCTCAATTATCGCAGGCTTCTTCGGGGAACCGTATTCCAGTTCACCGTGATGGGCCAGGATGCAGTGTACCAGCTCATTCTCAAGCTTCTTCGGGAAACCGGGGATCATCGCAGCACGCTCCATTACCATCTGCGCACCGATCATGATGTGGCCGAGCAGCTGTCCTTCATCCGTGTAATCATTCTCCGGGAACGCGGATAACTCCTTTGTCTTTCCGATATCATGGAACATGGCTGCCGTGATCAGGAGGTCGCGGTTTAACGCCGGATACTGTTTGCTGAAGTAATCACACATTTTCACCACACTGAGAGTATGCTCCAAAAGACCGCCCACAAACCCGTGATGGACGCTCTTTGCGGCGGAATGGCCGCAGAAAACCTTCATAAATGCCTGGTCATTGACAAAATAACTGGCCGCCAGCTTTCTCAGATACTCGTTCCGGATGGTCGTGACATACTGACCGATCTCTCTCTGCATGGCCTTCACATCTTTGGAAGTAACCGGCAGATAATCGCCCGGATAATACTCCCCTTCGTCCGCTTTTCTGACGCGCTTCACATTTAACTGGAACGCCCCCTGAAATACCGTCACATCCGCGTCGATACAGACGTAGTCAAGCGGATCAAACTCACCGACTCCCGGGGAGCCAAGATCCCAGATCTTCGCGTCGATGGTACCGGTTTTATCCTGCAGCAGGAGCGATCCGTATTCCTTTCCATTCTTTGTCAGTGCGATCTGCTTTGTCTTGCAGAGATACACATCTGATACATGCATTCCCTCGCGGAACGTTTCAATATATTTCATAACTAATCCCATTCTCCCTTCATACACTGAGCC
This sequence comes from Lachnospiraceae bacterium, assembly GCA_022788065.1. Lineage (GTDB taxonomy): Bacteria > Bacillota > Clostridia > Lachnospirales > Lachnospiraceae > SUG393. The sequence goes on from JALEWG010000047.1 coordinate 3,879, forward strand.
AGGCAAATCACCTGGCTCCTATAATAACGCGATATTCTATCTCCTTGTATGCATCGATACCTCTGCGCTCGATCACGACAGAAACCTCGCTGCCGCTTTCCATATTCTCCAGACAGCCCTGGAAGCTGTGGATGGAATCGATGTCCTGTCCCTGGATCTTCACGAGAATATCTCCATTCTGAATACCGGCAAGATATGCAGGTCCATCGACAATGGATTCCGTAATGTAAACCCCCGCGGGAACTCCTTCCTCCTGCATGGATTTACTCGTCTCCTGGCCCTTGATACCCATGTATGGGATTGAAACGCCATTGCTCAGTTTCTGAAGATTTCCCTTGTACTCTGAGATCGGCATAATGATCGTTTCATTTTCCATACCCTCCGAGTCGAAGATCGTCGTGGCCCAGCCGATCAGCTGTCCGGACAGATTCAGGAAAAAGCTCCCTTTTTCTTCATTGCACAGCACATCCGTGCAGATCACTCTCGTCTGTCCGTCCACCGTCTGAACGCCCTTTGCCACATAGGTAACGGAACCGTGCTTCACAGAGTGGACCCGACCTGCGGGACTGCCCACTGCTACAATCAGGTCTCCTGAGCGCACCGAATAAGAATTCCCCAGTTCAATGGCCCGGATTCTCTTCTTCGTACTTTCCTCCAGTGACTGGGCCTTCACACTGATCACCGCCAGATCCGCAGCCGAATCGGTCTGTTTTAACTCGCCGGAAGCCGTCATGCCCTCCTCAAACGTAACCTGCAGGGAATCCGCGTTTTTCACTGCCGGACCACATGTCAGGATCACGACCTCACAGGAATTCACAGCCAGAATCACTCCCGCATACTGACCCGTGCTCTCGATCGGATTGTCAAACCAGTCTGTCTGATGTTTCACGGAGGAAACTGTCACAATACTCAGGTCCGCACTGGATCCGACTTTACTGATCGCCGTGTTGAGCGCCCCGATATTTTCCGGAGTCCACGGGATCTGTTCCAGTTCCTCTTTCACGATCTCCCGGATCTCTTCCGGATCCGTCTCCGGCCTGGTTTCAGGCGCTGTCGGCTCCATGGTCTCCATTGCGGCCGTTGTGGCTCCCGGTTCATCATCCTTCTCGATCGTGATGGGTTCCGAAGAAGAGGGCGGCTCGGTCCCGAAATATTTTTCTGCCATGGGCCTTGAAACCACAAAGCTCACAGCCGCTACCACCCCGAAAATAACCGCAAGAAGAAAATAGCAGAAAATTCTTCCTGCCGCTTCCCGCCTGCTCATCTTAGGCTTAACGATTTTTTCCCGCATGAACTTTTTTTCACCTGGCGTTTCGGTCATCGTTCCGTACTCCTCTCTCCACTATTATAATTTTTTTGTCATTATTATGCAAGAAAAATATCTCTAGGATAATCCTGCGCTTTGTGTTATACTTTTGATGAAAGAAAGGATCTGTCATATGAATCAGAAAGTGTTAAAAACATTAGAATATTACAAAATTATCGACAAACTGACGGAATACGCCGCCTCCGATCCCGGAAAAAAACTCTGCCGGGAGCTGGTTCCCTCCCATGATTTCCGGGAAATCATTCAGAACCAGACTGAAACGTCCGACGCGGTCACAAGAGTCCGTCAGAAAGGAACAGTTTCCTTCGCGGGAGTCCACGACATCAGGGACTCCTTAAAACGTCTGGAAATCGGAAGCTCCTTAAGCATCCATGAACTGCTTTCCATCAGTTCCCTCTTAACCTGTGCTGCCCGCGCAAGAGCCTATGGACGCCATCCGGAGGATTCGGAACTTCCGGATGATTCTCTGGACGGAATGTTCCGCGCGCTGGAGCCGCTCACACCGGTCAACAGTGAGATCACGCGCTGCATTTTATCCGAGGACGAGATCGCCGATGACGCCAGTCCGGGGCTCCGCCATGTTCGCCGCCAGATGAAGGTCACCGCCGACCGGGTGCACACGCAGTTAAACTCGATCCTCAATTCCAGCCGCACCATGCTCCAGGACGCCGTGATCACCATGCGCGACGGCCGCTACTGCCTGCCCGTCAAGGCAGAATACAAGGGACAGTTTAACGGCATGGTCCATGACCAGTCCTCCACAGGCTCCACGCTGTTCATCGAGCCCATGGCCATTATCAAGCTCAATAATGAACTCCGCGAGCTGGAGATCCGGGAACAGAAGGAAATCGAAATGGTCCTTGCGGCCCTCAGCATGTCCCTGGTTCCCTATATCGATCCGATCCGGTCGGATTTTGATATCCTCGCGCGCCTGGACTTTATTTTTGCCAAAGCCGCTCTCTCCAGACATTACAACTGCTCCATGCCGATATTCAACGAAAACGGTTATATCCATATCAAGGACGGACGGCATCCGCTTCTGGATCAGAAAAAGGTCGTGCCGATCAATGTCTATCTTGGAAAAGATTTCGACCTTCTGATCGTGACCGGTCCCAACACCGGCGGTAAGACTGTCTCCTTAAAGACTGTGGGACTGTTCACTCTGATGGGGCAGGCCGGCCTCCAGATTCCGGCCTTCGACGGTTCGGAGCTGGCCGTCTTTGACGAGGTCTTCGCGGATATCGGCGATGAACAGAGCATCGAACAGAGTTTAAGTACCTTCTCCGCCCATATGACCAACATTGTGAAGATCCTGGATCAGGCTGACAGCCGCTCCCTTTGTCTGTTTGACGAGCTGGGCGCCGGAACCGATCCGACTGAGGGCGCCGCACTGGCCATCGCGATCCTCTCTTTCCTTCACAATATGAAGTGCCGCACCATGGCCACCACCCACTACAGTGAATTAAAAGTTTTCGCGTTGACAACAGCCGGAGTGGAAAATGCCTGCTGTGAATTTGATGTGGAAACGCTGCGTCCGACCTACCGGCTTCTGATCGGCATCCCCGGAAAGAGCAACGCGTTCGCCATCTCCCAGAAGTTAGGACTGCCCGGCTTCATCATCGACGACGCCAAAACACATCTGGAAACCAATGACCAGGCCTTCGAGGACCTTCTGGCCAATCTGGAGGCAAGCCGCGTGACCATCGAAAAGGAGCGCGCCGAAATTACGGAATACAAGGCTGAGATCGCAAGGCTTAAGAAAAACCTGCAGCAGAAAGAGGAACGTCTGGATGAGCGGAAAGAAAAGCTTCTGAGAAATGCCAACGAAGAGGCGCAGAGGATCTTACGCGAGGCAAAGGAAACCGCTGACCAGACCATTCGCCAGATCAACAAGCTGGCTCAGAGCTCCGGTGCAGGAAAAGAATTGGAGGCGGAACGGACAAAGATCCGCGAAAAGCTGGATAAGGTCGATAAAAACCTGAGCATCAAAAATGAAAAAGGACCGAAAAAAATGATCTCGCCGAAAAAGATCAAGATCGGCGACGGCGTCCGCGTCCTTTCCATGAATTTAAAGGGTACAGTCAGCACCCTTCCCAACGCCAAAGGTGATCTGTACGTACAGATGGGAATCCTCCGCTCTCTTGTCAATATCAAAGATCTGGAGCTGCTGGAGGAGCAGGAGGTGTCGGGACCGGGTCTTGACAATATGAAGCGCGCCAATACCGGCAGCGGAAAGATCAAGATGTCCAAGTCCTTCTCCGTCTCTCCGGAAGTCAACCTGATCGGCATGACTGTCGATGAAGCGATCCCGGTGCTTGACAAATACCTCGATGACGCCTACCTGGCTCACCTGCCGACGGTCCGCGTCGTACACGGCCGCGGTACCGGCGCACTGAAGGCCGGCGTCCACAGGCATTTAAAGAAATTAAAATATGTAAAGGAATTCCGCCTGGGCGACTTCGGGGAAGGTGACACCGGCGTGACAATCGTGACTTTCAAATAAGATGACAGGAGGTTTTACCCATGGTTGATAAACAGAAAATCCTGATCGTTGATGACGACGCCAACATTGCGGAACTGATTTCTCTGTACCTGACAAAAGAATGCTATGAGACGAAAATTGTCGGCGACGGAGAATCCGCCCTCCGGGAATTTCCGGTATTTAAACCGAATCTGGTCCTTCTGGACCTGATGCTGCCGGGAATGGACGGCTATCAGGTATGCCGCGAGCTGCGCATCTCCTCTCAGGTACCGATCATCATGCTGTCGGCCAAAGGCGAGATTTTCGACAAGGTCCTCGGCCTCGAGCTGGGCGCCGACGACTATATGATCAAGCCCTTTGATTCCAAGGAGCTTGTGGCACGCGTCAAGGCCGTGCTCCGCCGCTATCAGGCGGCTCCCGCCGCATCCTCCGCTGTTTCCGGACAGCAGGGCGAATTTGTGGAGTATCCCGATCTGATCGTAAACCTGACCAACTATTCCGTCCTCTACCGCGGCCATTCCGTCGATATGCCGCCGAAGGAGCTGGAGCTTCTCTATTTCCTGGCTTCGTCTCCGAACCAGGTATTCACCCGGGAACAGCTTCTGGACCATATCTGGGGCTATGAGTACATCGGTGATACCCGGACCGTGGACGTCCATATCAAGCGGCTCCGCGAAAAGATCAAGGACAATGAAAACTGGTCTCTCTCCACCGTCTGGGGAATCGGCTACAAATTTGAGGTGAAACGATGACCCATTCTCTTTACAGTAAATTTGTGCTGGGATATCTGCTGTTCGGACTTCTGGGATTTATTACGATCGCAACGTTCTCTTCTCATATCACATACCGGTATCTCCTGGATGAGACATCCGATTCCATGTACGATGAAGCCAATCTTCTGGCTTCATCCTACAGCGATATCTATCAGGGAAAAAATGTGGACTTCTCCTCTGTGGAGCCGCAGCTCCAGGCTGTCGCCACCTATCTCCATGCGCAGGCGTGCGTTCTGGACAGCAAAGGTACAGTCATCGCCGAAACAGCACCAGCTTCCCATGTTGGTCTTACGATTCGGGGTTTCGATCCCACTGCTGCCGGAAACCGCTCCTACATGACCGGACATTTTTTCGGCATGTTTGATCAGGATACGCTCTCGGTTCTGGCTCCCATCACCGGCAATTTCAACACGTACGGATACGTGGTCCTTCACAAGTCCATGGCGCTGGTTCTCAAAGGAAGAGACCGTATCTTAAATATCGTCTATGTGACTTCCGCGATCATCTTCCTGCTGTCCTCGATCATCCTTCTTGTCTTCACAAAAACCGTATATTTTCCACTGAAAAAGATTACCGCGGGCGCCATGGAATACGCCGACGGTAATCTGGAACATACCATAAAGCTGGAAACAAACGATGAGATGGGATATCTGGCCAACACATTAAACTATATGTCCGGAGAACTGAACAAACTGGAAGAATACCAGAAATCGTTCATCGCCAACGTCTCCCATGACTTCCGTTCTCCGCTGACTTCCATTAAGGGATATCTGGAGGCGATCCTGGACGGCACGATTCCCCCGGAGCTGTACGACAAATATCTGCACATCGTGATCGCGGAAACGGAGCGCCTGAACAAGCTGACACAGGGAATGCTGACTTTAAGCTCCCTGGACAGCAAGGGCTTCCTGTCGCGCAGCAACTTTGACATCAACCGGGTCATCAAGGACACCGCTGCCTCCTTCGAGGGAACCTGCAACGCCAAGAACATCGTTCTGGATCTCACCTTCACAGATGACGTCATGATGGTCTACGCCGATCTCGGAAAGATCCAGCAGGTCCTCTATAACCTGATCGACAACGCCATCAAATTCAGTCACCCGGATTCCGTAATTTACATTCAGACCGTCCTGAAATATGGAAAAATCTTCGTTTCCGTTAAGGACACCGGAGTGGGAATCCCCAAGAGCAGCATTAAAAAGATCTGGGACCGCTTCTACAAGTCCGATACCTCCCGCGGTAAGGATAAAAAAGGGACAGGCCTTGGTCTCTCAATTGTCAAGGAGATCATTCAAGCCCACGGCGAAAACATCGACGTAGTCAGTACCGTCGATGTAGGTACCGAATTTATCTTTACACTGCCGAAGGCGATAAAGTAAAAAACAGCCGCAGGAACGAAAATCCCTGCGGCATTTCAGTATCTCTATTAGTCGTCATCCTCCTGGCTCTCTGTGACAGTGAAGGTAAATCTCTTTCTCGCCATCTCATCGCTTGCCAGATACTCGTCGTATGTGGTAATCTTGTCGACCAGCTGACCGTTGATGATCTCCATGATCCGGTTCGCGGTCGTCTCCACGACCTGATGGTCACGGGAGGAGAAGATCATAACGCCCGGGAATTTTTTCATTCCGTTGTTGAGCGCAGTGATGGACTCCATGTCCAGATGGTCCGTCGGCTCATCAAACATCAGCACGTTGGCTCCGGAAATCATCATCTTGGACAGCATGCAGCGAACACGCTCTCCACCGGACAGTACCTTGACCTTCTTGACGCCGTCCTCGCCAGCAAACAGCATTCTTCCAAGGAATCCGCGGACATAAGTCACATCCTTTTCCGGGGAATACTGAGTCAGCCAGTCCACAATCGTGTCATCATTGTCGAACTCAGCGCTGTTATCCTTCGGGAAGTACGCCTGTGTGGTCGTGAGACCCCATTTATAGTTACCGGAATCCGGCTCCATCTCACCGGCAAGGATCTTGAAAAGAGTCGTCTTTGCAAGCTCA
>JALEWG010000058.1 GCA_022788065.1 Lachnospiraceae bacterium
CTTCCAGAACCGGTTCTGGGGATGGCCGTAATAAAAGTTTTCCTCCCTGGATTTCACCGAGGGGAAGCTTCCCAGAATGAGAATTCTGGAATTTTCATCGTAGACAGGTTCAAAGGTGTGCTTGACGCGCGTATATCCTGCGGGAAGCTCGTCGATAATGTAGTCCTCCTCATCGAGCTTTCTGCGTCTGCGGCTCATGGGGGCGGCCACTCCGCCATCCTTCGCGATGGAAAGTACGAAGGCATTGATCTTCAGCTCATTTTCCTCGTAAAGTCCCATGCTCTGATACAGTTCTTTATATTCTTTCAGAAGATGAAATTTCAGCACGACTGCGTTGGCCTTTTTCCAGTCCGTGCTGACGAGACTTCCTTTTCGCTTCATATAATAGTAGATCGGCGCCTGCACCGCGGCAAAACGCTCCGCATGGCGGATAAACTGCAGATTAAAAAGGAAATCTTCACACCAGCGCAAGTTTGCGTCCATGTGGATATCGTGGTCGACGATGATTTTCCGGCGATACAGTTTGTTCCAGAGAACCCCGTAGTAATAATCGGCGGGATCCTGCATCATATATTCCGCAAACTGTTCCCGCGTGAGAAGCCCTCGCTCCCGGATGTGCTGTTTTTCTGTGAATACGGCTTTATCGACACGGTAAAAATCGGCGATCACAAGGTCGCAGTCCTGATTGACGGCTGTCTGCACCAGAATTTCCGTGGCGTCCGGGGTCAGCCAGTCATCGCTGTCCATGAACTGGAGGTATTCTCCGCGGGCTGCGGTGATCGCCTGGTTGCGGCTGTCCGATACGCCGGTGTTTTCTTTATTAATAATGCGGAAACGGGAATCCATCTGTTCGTATTCCCGACAGATCTCAAGGCTGCTGTCGGTGCTTCCGTCGTTGACCACGATCACTTCCATATCTTTCCAGGTCTGCTCCATGGCGCTGTTCAGGCAGCGGCGCAGATATTTTTCAGCGTTATAAACCGGTATGATAAGAGAGACAAATGGCATGGCAATTATTTTCTCCTTTTTGTGAACAATGAAATTCTGTAAATTATCATAACGAAAAACGGTGCGAATTGCAAGACACGGCAAAAAGATTTCCGAAGGATTTCGCAGGGAAAACATGCGGCCGATCCGGGAATCCCGCTTGACATTTCCGGAAAAATTCCGCACAATGACATCAGGAAACCGGAATGGCTGAAGGCGTCAGAAAACCGGTACGGTTCCAAAGACAGGAAAGAAGGGAAAGAATATGAATCAGGAACAGAAGAAGATGACGGTTTTTCTTACGAGCAGTCCGAGCGGGCCGTTAGACCAGCCAAATGATGAGAAGGTCCTTGACGAAAAAAACGGGTTTGTAAAGAATCTGAAAAACTGCTGGAAGCCGGAAATGAGAGGTCTGATCGTCGCGTCCGCCCCGGACGCGTATGACAGGAATGATGAGATGAAGGACTTTTTCTTTCAGGCATTTTCCAACAGCGGTGTACCGGTAACAGAATTTGACATCTGGGATCACCGGCGCCGGCAGCCGGACCGGGAAACGCTTGCCTTCTATGATGTCGTTATGCTGGGAGGCGGACATGTCCCGACACAGAACCGGTATTTTGAGGAGATCCACTTGAGAGAATGCCTGGAAGGCTATGGCGGAATTGTGATCGGCGTCAGCGCCGGGACCATGAACAGCGCCGGTGTGGTGTATGCCCAGCCGGAGAATCCCGGGGAATCGGTGGATCCGGATTACAGGCGATTCCTTCATGGACTTGATCTGACGGAAATCATGGTGCTTCCCCATTACCAGATGGTGAAGGATTTCATGCTGGACGGGAAACGGCTCATGGAGGATATCACATACGCGGACAGCCATGGAAGGCAGTTTCTGGCTCTGGAAGATGGAAGCTATCTTATGATCGCGGACGGGAAAACCAGACTGTTCGGACGCGCCCACAGGATCGCGGACGGAGTGCTCACCACGATCTGCGAGGACGGGGAGAGCATGCTGCTTGCCTGAAAGATTTCATGGAGTGCGTAAAGAAGTTGAACCTCCCGGAAAACTGTGCTATACTTTTTCCAAATTCGATATCGGATTGCCTGCGTGTGCCGGCAATCCGCAAAACTGAATATTGAGACGGTAAGGTGTCAGGAAGGCGAGAGCCGGTTCTGATGAAAAGGGAAGCAGGTGCAAGTCCTGCGCGAACTCGTCACCGTAAACAGGGAGCATAAGCCGATAAAATCACTGGAAATCCGGGAAGATGGCTGCTGCGAGGATCTGTGAGCCGGGAGACCTGCCTGCCGTTGTACAGAAACAATTGTTTCAGACCACGAGTAACTGGTTGTACGCGCCGACAAATGAGAGATTGAGGTCAAAATGGTTTTTGTCTCTTTTGCCGGCTTTGTATTTGAACCCTTTGCCCGGACCGGTAAAGGGATTTCTTTTTTATGTAGGGAGAGACAGAATTGGACAGGAGATCAGAGCAGGAAAGCATGTGCCTGATAAAAACAGAAACAGGTGCAAAAACTAGAACAGATAAAAAAACGGCAATTCTGGCGGTCAGCTTCGGGACCAGCTATAAGGAAACCCGCGAACAAACCATCGGTGCAATCGAGAAGGCTGTACAGAGCGCATTTCCGCAATATGGAGTGCGGAGAGCCTTCACAAGCCGGGTGATTATAAAAATTATGAAAACCCGTGAAGGAGTGGAGATTGACAGCGTGGAGGAAGCACTTTTGCGGGCGGAAGCCGACGGGATCCGACGCCTGGCTGTTTTATCCACACATGTGATGGACGGGTATGAGTATCATGACCTGAAGGCGCTGATGAAAAAGCATGCGTTCCGGTTTGACCGGCTTCTGTTTTCCGGGCCGCTTCTTTCAGAGGAGTCTGATTTTGACTCTGTGGTAAGTGCGGTTGCGGACCGGGCGGCTCCGTATCTGGATGGGAAAACGGCGGTCTGCTTTCTGGGACACGGAACCGGGGCGGACTCCAACGCGGTGTACGGAAAGATCCAGAACAAGCTCCGGGAGACCGGAAACGGGCACTGCTTTGTGGGTACAGTTGAGGCAGGCCCGACGGCTGAGGAGGTAATTAAGGAGCTTGACGCCAGAGGAATCTACAACCATGTTGTGATGAAACCGCTCATGGTGGTGGCCGGTGAGCATGCAAATAACGATATGGCCGGCGGGGAGGACTCCTGGAGGGCCCGGTTCGAGCGGGCCGGATACAAGGTCACATGTCTGATGGAAGGACTCGGCCAGATGCCGGAAATTCAGGAGATCTATGTACGGCATGTGAGAGATCTGTTCGAAGATGAGGACCGGTTTACAGTCACGGGAACCGGAGGGAAAGAGAAACCGGATTTTGCGGAGGAACAGCGGTGAGATACGGATTCAGGCGGACAGCGATGATCTGGCTTGCGGCTGCGGTGCTTGCGGGAACAGCGGGCTGCGGACAGAACAATGTGGCGCAGAGCGGAAACCGGAGCACAGGCGCGGAGGGCGGAAACCCGTCACCCGTGCGGAGCATGGAACTGTACTATGCAAAAAATTTCTCCGTCAATTACTACGAGGGCGGATACACGGAGCTTCTGATATCCGACGGAACCAGACTTTTTGTGGTGCCGGAGGGAGAGGAGGCGCCCGCCGGACTTTCGGAAGAACCCGGTGAAAAGCTGCTGGTGATCCGGCGTCCGGTTGATAATATTTACCTGGCTGCCTCGGCTGTCATGGATATGTTCTGCAGACTTGACGCGGTGGACCGGATCACACTGTCGGCGCAGAAGGAAGAAGGCTGGTATCTGGAAGAGGCCAGGGAAGCCATGAGAAACGGGAGCATGGAAT
>JALEWG010000063.1 GCA_022788065.1 Lachnospiraceae bacterium
GTCAAAAGGATCGTCATGCGGCGGTCTCTTCCGGATGGAAGTGTTCTGGTGGACATCACCGCAGGAACCGTACATCCAAAGCCGATCAGCAGCGGAACGATACTTCGACCCGACAGACCGATCTTCCTTAAAAGTTTATCCATGAAAAAGGCAACACGGGCAATATAGCCGCTGTCCTCCATAAGCGACAGGAAGAAGAACAGGGTGACAACGATCGGAAGGAAGCTTAACACGCTGCCCACTCCGCCGAAAATGCCTTCGATCACCAGACCATGGATCGCTTCATTGACGCCGGCCGCCAGCAGGAGACTGTCCACGGCCTCTGTGAGAGCATCGATTCCCGCTGCAAGAAGGTCCTGCAAAAATGCGCCGATCACATTGAACGTCAGATAAAAGACGAGCCCCATGATTCCGATAAAGCAAGGGATCGCGGTCCGTTTTCCGGTTAAAATACGGTCGATCTTTTCTGATCGTACGCGCTCTCTGCTTTCCCGCGGCTTTACCACCGTCTGTTCGCAGACGCGCTCAATAAAATCATACCTCATGTCTGCGATGGCAGCGCTGCGGTCCATACCGCTCTCCGTTTCCATCTGAATTATAATATGCTCCAGCATCTCCTTTTCATTCCGGTCAAGGTTTAACTGGTCCAGAATCAGCCTGTCCCCCTCGATCACTTTGGTCGTAGCAAACCGGGAAGGCAGTCCCGCATGTTCTGCATGATCCTCGATAATGGATTCCACCGCATGGATGGCGCGATGGATCGCTCCCCCGTGATCGTCTCTGCTGCAGAAATCCTGACGGAGCGGACGTTCCTGATACTGCGCGATGTGAACGGCGTGACGGATCAGCTCTTCGATTCCCTGTTTTTTTGCCGCTGAGATCGGAACAACGGGAACCCCCAGAAGCTGTTCCATCTTATTGATATCGATGGAACCGTTGTTGGCCGTCACCTCATCCATCATGTTCAGCGCAACCACCATCGGAACATTCATTTCCAGAAGCTGCATGGTAAGATACAGATTTCTCTCAATGTTGGTTGCATCCACAATATTGATGATCGCTTTCGGCTGCTCATTCAGCACAAAGTTTCTGGAAACGATCTCCTCGCTGCTGTAAGGGGACATGGAATAAATGCCCGGAAGATCAGTGACCATCGTATTGGCAAAGCCGCTGATGGGACCATCCTTTCTGTCTACCGTAACGCCGGGGAAGTTTCCCACATGCTGGTTGGCGCCGGTCAGCTGGTTAAAGAGCGTCGTCTTGCCGCAATTCTGGTTTCCAACCAGCGCATAAGTGAGAAGCGTGCCCTCCGGGAGGGGATCCCCGTCGCCCTTCGCATGATATTTTCCTTCCTCACCGAGTCCGGGATGCTCCGAATTTCCGATTGAAGAGATTCTCTCATGTTTGTTGCTTCTCTCCGTGATCGGTTCGATCATAATCTCCCCGGCGTCAGCCAGCCGCAGTGTCAGTTCATACCCATGGATCTGGAGTTCCACGGGATCTCCCATCGGCGCGAATTTGATTACAGTCACTTCTGCTCCCGGAATGACGCCCATATCAAGGAAATGCTGTCTCAGGGCACCATCTCCGCCCACCGCCGTGATAACTGCCGATTTGCCGATTGGCAATTCTCTTAAATTCATATGTATATCACCTCGTCTTATATCCAGTTGTCTGTTGCTACATAAAGTTGTTTATCACTATATGTAGTTATGTACAACTACTTTATATATTATGTGGCTAACATATGAAAGAACTACTTGAAATGTTTTGTAAGATAATGTACTATTTACTTAATAATGTTCAGGAAGTGAGAAAATGTATCAACAAGACAAGCGCGTGGTCAAGACGAAAAAAAATATCAGGGAAACGTTCCTTACTCTTCTTGGAGAAATGCCGTTTGAAAAGATTACGGTGACGCAGATTGCCAACCAGGCGCTGATCGGGAAAACCACGTTCTATCTTCACTACAACGATAAATATGAACTTGCGGAGGAATGCATCCGCGATTTTCTTCAAACCATCGAAGACGGCGTCCGGAAGCAATGCCTGAGTGCAGGCTCCGAAAACAGCTATCTGACGGAACTCGCCGGATTTCTCGGGAGCATGACAGATCAGATCCTGCTTCTGAACAGGATCTCTTTCAACAGTTTTTATCTCTATGACAAAATCAGAGACACCCTCTGCGCGGTACTTAAGGATATCTTCCGTGCAGACGGCGTCTCCGAAAATAAAATCGATATGCAAGCCTACCAGGCAGCTTCTTCCATGATCGCTTTTCTGCGTTATAAATGCGGGATCAATCCCGGCGTCAGCCACACGGATTATATCCGGAACCTGTCCGAAGTCATCGATCGGCCGCGATCCCAAGGCCTCCGTTCGTAAATTCGCCCCAGCTGTACTGTCGCATGTTTTTCACATATGAATTCCCTTCGAATGTATTTCCTGTCAAAAAAACTCCGGAACGAATCATACCGACCGGTATGATCTGTTTCGGAGTTTTTATCTGGAAGCAATGGGGCTCGAACCCATGACCTCTCGCGTGTGAGGCGAACGCTCATCCCGGCTGAGCTATGCTTCCGAATGATTTGATGAAACATAAGTGTTTCAACAGTACTGAGGATAGCACTTTTTTCCGAAAATGTCAACAGGCTGCCGAAAAAGTTCCTGCATCTCTAGGTTTTGGAATACTCACTTGGGTTCTTTCCGAATTCCCGCTTAAACGCAATGTACTGATAGAGAGAAAGACCCGTGAACTGCTTGAACTGTCTGCTCAGGTAATACTTGCTGATATAGAACCGGGAAGCCAGCCGGTCGAGGGACAGATCTTCCGAGAGGTTTTCATTGATGTAAAGCAGGATCTGATTCACTTTCTCATTTTCTGTCACGTCATTTTTAATCGTATCCGGTGTATCGTAATACGCGCGGCTGACCTTCACCAGAAATTCTGTCATATAGGCACAGATAAGCGCGGAGCTTCCCAACTCTTTGCTGTGTTTTGCCTCCGACATCCTGGCGCAGATCCGCTTTAATTCCGTGATATTCTGGCTGTCGGGCCGGATCAGGCGATAATCTTTGTGTGAACAGATCATCTGCCAGCCAGATCACGATCCTTTCGTAGGGTTTTCCAGGATGGATATCGGGACGGTGGATATCAAGACTTCCGGTCAGGAGGATATCTCCAGGGCGCAGATTATAGGTCCTGCCCTCGATAATATAATTCACATTCCCGGATAGAAAAAAGAATATTTCATAAAATGGATGTTGGTGAAATTCAACAGTCAGAGGCTCCTCCGTATAGGTATGATGAAATTCAAAATACTTTTCTTTCATAATCTGACTTGGATTAAATTCTTCTTTGTACATTTTTTACAAATTCACCCTTTCAAAGCAGGTAAATATAACTAAAATGAAGCTTCATATCTAATATTATATGGCAAGATTCACCATATTTCAAGCCGGAACTACCACGTAATCTTCCGCTTTTCCTGTTATACTTGAATCATCAAAACAAAACCGGTTTCGTTTTAACAAAAACAAGGAGGAAACAGATATGAAACGTTTTTGCAGAGCACTTACTGTTATCATCAGTATAGGAATGCTGGCAGCAGTCACGACCGGATGCAGTGCAGGCGGTCGGGATAACCGTCGGATCGTCCGAATCGGTCACAATCAGGCAACCGACCATCCCACCCATATCGCACTGCTTGCTTTCGAAGAATACATCGAAAGCAAGCTCGGGGACAAGTACAATGTGGAGGTATATCCCAGTGAGCTTCTCGGTTCTCAGACGGATATGGTTCAGCTGACACAGACCGGAGCAATCGACTTCTGCGTAGCGAGCAACTCGATTCTGGAGACCTTTTCAGAAAATTATACTTTGTTCAATCTGCCGTATTTATTCGCTTCTCAGGACGCATATCACGCAGCAATGGACGCCCCCTCGATTGTGGATCCCATTTTCGAATCCACAACAAAAGCCGGTTTTGAAGCAGTGAC
>JALEWG010000068.1 GCA_022788065.1 Lachnospiraceae bacterium
GAACCGGTACACCTCCACATTCATCTGTTCTCCCTTATCCTCCGATGTCAGCGTCACCTTGTCGCCGCCGGAAAGTCTCCCAAGTTCCAGAAGATATCCGCGGTCCACATTGTTGAACGTTTTGGAACCGGAAGGCAGGGAAGCCTTGACGGTCTTGACGGATTTATTTACCACATACGCATAATACTCGCCCGGAATATCCGGTGTAAACTGATACGTGGAGCCGGATACTGTGCCTGCTGTGCGGTACAGCACATCATTGACGCCCAGAACCTCACAGAGGTCATTCTGGACCTCCGCAGGCCGTTCCATTTTATACTGCCATTCCTCCTCCAGATCCGCCGGAACCACGAAGCCCAGGGGCAGCGTGTAAAGATTCTCGTAAAGATACGTTCCGCCGCTCTCCTTCATATAGGTTGTCAGATCCGTATTGGGAACTTCCTCCGAATACAGTGCATACTTTACAGACAAAAGGCTGTCCACCAGAGGCGTGCTTCCTGTAATGCTGTAGGCGTTCGTGGACGCCTCACAGCCCATGCGCTTAAAAAACGCGGTAAGACCGGCGTCTGCCGTGGAGGAAAACAGCGACACCGACGGGAAATTCATCCATGCGCCGTCATTCTTCGTCTTTCTTGTCTTTTTCTCTACCCGATAAAAATCCTCGGCCGGTTCCAGCTGCTCCATCAGGAGCTGAACTTCTTTATTGTCCCTGGTGTAAACCTCCCGGCTGGTGGTCGGAACGCTGGTCACGGTCATGTTGACCGCCGCCTCAATGGAGACCACAGCCAGCGCCAGAAACCCGGCTATCGTCCGCTTTCCCTGCCGGAACAGATAGATAAGTCCCGCATATGCAGACAAAAACAGGATCGCCACATAGTAAACGGAAAAATGGAAATGCTCCTGCTCCACCAGTTTTTCCGCCAGGATCACAAAACAGATACTGCCCCAGTAAGCCGCCGCCACATGGCGTCTCGGCGTCCGATCCAGATACTGGAACGCCCGGAAGCAGATGAACAGCATCAGGAAAATATAGATGAACGACTGTCTGCATGGAAGGCTGTTGGGGTAGTGGAAACCATGCCACATGAAGTTTAACGCATTGACGGAAAAGCTCGCGAAAAAGATCAGAAGCAGACCGCAGTAGACGCTCTTTTCTTTCACGGAAATCTTTCTGCACGCCAGATAAAGCAGAAAGAACATCAGGACCGCCACGCCGCAGTACAGATTCGGCCAGTGATCCAGACCGATCTCCGTCTCCACACCGGCGATATGGCGGGCCAGCATGTCAAAGATCGGGAAATAAGATGTCAGCGTCTTCGGAAATGAAATATCTCCCGACGCCGTATTCTTAAGCACGGCGATCTCCGGCAGCAGCACGAATGCCGCCAGCGCGCCTGCCAGCAACGAGTACACGCCGAACCTTACGCACGCCTTCCCGTATTTTTTCACCGGTCCCCGTTTCTCCATGATCAGCAGCGCAAAAAAGTACAGAACCATGAAGATACAGGTCATGATGGAGATATAGTAATTGGACAGGATCGAAAGCCCCAGCGTCACGCAGTAGAAAAAACCGTTTTCCCGCTTCACCAGACGTTCCAGGCCGTAAACGATGAGCGGAAACAGGATGATGCAGTCCAGCCACATGATATTCCAGCTGTACGCCGCCAAAAATCCGGACAGCGCATAGAAGGTGCCGAAAAATCCGACGCCCACAGTAATGGTCCGGCACCGCTTTCTCAGATACCAGGCGAAGGAAAGCCCGGAAAGTCCGACTTTCAATACGATCATGTAGGTCATGAACTCGATGATATACGCCTTTGGACATAAAATCAGGAGCCAGTTAAAGGGGCTCGCCAGATAGTAGGCATAGAGCGCCGCAAAATTGACTCCCATACCGATATCCCAGCTGTAAAGCAGGCTCCCTCCGTTTCTCAGTTTATACTGAAATTCCGAAAAGAACGGGGCATACTGGTGATACATATCCGTTCTGAGAAAGCTTTCGTCGCCGAACGGAAAGATCCCTCTCTGGATAAAAATGATGATCATGATCACGACCGGAACCAGAAACGCGATCAGAAGTCCGTCTCCGGGACGGGTTAACGGTTTACTCCGCCTGCGCCTTAAGGATTCCGTTTTTTCATGTATCTCTTCGTTTGCACGTAACTCTTCCATCAGGAAATGCTCCTTTATTTTTCTTCTTTCTTATGGGCAAAAATCAGGATCTTGCTGAAAACATAATTTAAAATCACAACGACGACGGAAATCAGCAGCTTGCAGATAAAAAATTCCATATCCAGAATATCCACCATGACAAAGATCGCCGCCAGATTAAATAAAAACGTCGCAACACGGCAGAGCACGAACGACACGAATTCCTTCCACACTTCGGACGGCACCAGTGTATGACTGTTAAACACCCACCATTTATTGGTCACAAACGCAAACAGTACGGCAGCGACCCATCCGATGGTCTGGGAAAGCACAGACGACATGTGCGCTGCATAAAACAGCGCGTTGGAAATCACATAGTCCACCAGTGTGGTGAGCACCCCGAAGATCAGATACGCGATCCCCTCCCGCATGGTCTTGTTCTGTATTTTCATAGTTTTCTTCACTCCTGAATTCTTTGTTGGAAAGGCTGCCTCCATTTTAGTATAGCATCGGGAAAAAGTAAAGGGACTGCCGGCCAAAATCCCGGCCGCAGTCCCTTAAATTTTCTTTAATTCTTAATTTAAATTCCGATTATGCCTCTAACAGCTTGTCGATGCTGACTAACTTCACGCATACGCAGAAGATTTCAGCTGCTAACTTTAAGTCTTCCAGAGTCGGGAAGGACGGTGCAATACGGATATTGCTGTCATGCGGATCCTTGCCGTAAGGATATGTAGCGCCTGCGCCTGTCATAACAACACCGGCTTCCTTACATTTTGCAACGATCGCTTTTGCACAGCCATCAAGAGAATCGAAGGATACGAAATATCCGCCGTTCGGCTTTGTCCATGTACCGATTCCAAGTCCGCCGAGCTCTCTGTTCAGGATCTCGTCAACTGCCTCGAATCTCGGACGAAGGATCTCAGCATGTTTTGCCATGTGAGCCTTGATGCCATCGAGGTTCTTGAAGAAGCGAACGTGGCGCAGCTGGTTGATCTTATCATGGCTGATCAGCTGGTTGTTCATCTGTTTCTTGATATCTTCGATGTTCGCCTTGGAAGTAGCGATTGCGGAGATACCTGCACCCGGGAATGTAACCTTTGCGGTGGAACCGAATTTGTAAACCATATCCGGGTTTCCTGCCTTCTCACACTCGGAGAGGATCTCAAGAACATGGCTCGGATGATCCGGATACAGATGGTGTACGCAGTAAGCGTTATCCCAGAAGATACGGAAATCCTTTGCAGCCGGTTTTAAGTTGGCAAAGCGTCTTACAACTTCATCGGAGTAGCACTGTCCGGACGGGTTGGAGTAGAGCGGTACACACCAGATACCCTTTACAGCCTCATCGTTGTTCACATACTGTTCTACCATATCCATATCCGGGCCATCGTCATGCATCGGGATATTGATCATTTCAATGCCGAAGAACTGAGTGATCGCAAAGTGTCTGTCATAACCCGGTACCGGGCAGAGGAATTTCACTTTGTCTAACTTGCACCACGGTGTGCTTCCCATAACACCGTGTGTGTAGGAACGGGATACTGTATCATACATTAATGTAAGGCTAGCGCTTCCGTACATGATCACATTCTCTGCCGGAGCGTCCATCATGCCGCCCATTAATTCCTTAGCGCACTGAAGACCTGTCAGAACACCGTAGTTTCTTACGTCGCCCTCTTCTACTACAAAATCGCTCTTGCTGTTTAATACGTCGAGCATCGGAAGGGACAGATCCAGCTGTTCCGGGCTTGGCTTACCGCGGGCCATATTCAGGCTTAAGTTCTTTCCCTGGTATTCCTTGTAAACAGCAGTTAACTGCTCCTTTAATGAAGCGAGTTCTTCCTTCGACATTTCAGCATAAGTTTTCATGTCTATCTCCTCCTCTTTTTTCATACATTTATATGTTTTTTCCCTCAGTTACCGCGCACTGAGGCTGCTACCCTGTACCTTTATTATAATCGAACGCCCGGTTTCTTACAATACAAAAATGCGGAATCCGGCTTAATTTTCCCACATTTTTTCAAACGCGGGACAAAGATTCTTAAGTCGTGTTCATTGACATTTCTCCTGCCTTAACGTATCATTAATGGGTGACTGAACAGACAAAAAAGGAGGGTCCGTCAATGAAAGACCGGGAAAAAATACTTCTCATCAGCGCGATCACAGCCCTCTCTTCCGAACTGTACTGGAATGTGTTCGCATCGGATTTCCGTATCTCTTCTTCTGTGATTCTGCTCCCCATCCTTCTCATGACGCTGGGGAGAAATATCTCCACAATGAAAACCTGCGCGGTCACGGCGTGCACGGTTCTTCTGCTCCGCCTGCTTTTAGCCTCCGTGGGGCTCTCAGAGGTTCCTGCAAGGCTCATTCGTCTGCTGCCCAACGCGGTCTTTTATCTGTGCTACGGAATCCTTTTTTCCGTGCTGATTCCAAATAAAAACACCTGCTCCTTTAAGCTTCTGTTTCCTTCGGTCTTTGTCTGCGATTTCCTGTCCAACATCCTGGAGCTTGGCATCACAGGCCGGATCACGGGAGCCTCCTTCACGCTCTCTTCGGCCGTCTGGCTGGCGCTGATCGCTGTTTTCCGGACGCTTTTTGCCGGTCTTTTTCTGGCAGCGGAATCCCAGTACCGGACTCTTCTCAAGCGGGAAGAACATGAAAACCGGTATCGCAGGCTGTTTTTAATGACCACCGGCCTGAAAAATGAGATCTATTTCATGAAGAAAAACTCCGAGGAAATTGAATCGGTGATGGGAAATGCCTACCGGCTCTATGAGACGCTGTCGGGCATGGATGTTCCGGAAGAGATGAAGCATACTGCTCTCTCCATTGCCCACGACGTCCATGAAATCAAAAAAGACTACATACGGATCATTCAGGGAATTGAGCAGGAAATATCAGAAGAGTACGATGAAAAGCGCATGAGCTTTCAGGATCTTTTAAAGATTCTGGAGGCGACCACCTATCATCTTCTGGAGGAAAAAGACGTGAAGATCAGCCTGCAGTTTCAATGCCGCGACGATTTCATGACGGAGGAGCATTATGAGCTGATGGCTGTGCTCAAAAATATGGTCAACAATGCCATTGAGGCCATTGAGGGCGACAGCAGAAAGGGGACGATCCGGATCGAGGAACAGCTGCAGGACGGCTTCTACCTGTTTATCGTATCCGACGACGGTCCCGGGATTTCCGCAAGACATCTTCCTAATATTTTTAAAATGGGGTATTCTACTAAATTCGACCACAAAACAGGAAACATTTACCGCGGCGTCGGTCTGTACGGTGTGAAAGCCACGGTTGAGGAACAGTTCCACGGATCCATCGGCGTACAGTCCGAACCAGGAAAAGGAACCGTATTCACGGTACGGATTCCGGCCGGTTCTCTGGAGGAGGTATAGCAAATGCGTATTTATATTGTCGAAGATGACCTGGCAGTCATCAATGTGCTTTATGATATTATCGAATCCCAGAATCTGGGAGAAATCTGCGGGGACTGCGGAGGGGAACCGGCCGATGTGTTGGAAGTGCTCCGCTGCCACCCCGATGTGGTTTTAGTAGACTTTTTCATGCCGGTCATGGACGGCGTGGAATTCGTCAAACAGCTCCGCGCTGTCAACGACACGATCAAATGTATCATGATCTCCCAGGTATCCTCCAAGGAGCTGATCGGAAAGGCCTATAACGCCGGGATCGACTTCTTTATCAGCAAGCCCATCAACCTGATCGAAGTATGTTCCGTCCTGAAAAATGTGGAGAAGCAGGTGGAAAATGAGCGGACTCTGGAAAATATCCGTCGCATGTTCATGACAGAGATCAGTCCCGCCCCGGCAACGAAAAAAAGCTCCGACTCCTACTCCACCAGACTCCGCTACATCCTCAATAAGATCGGAATGTCCGGAGAGCGCGGCTGTCCCGATATCATCAAAATCTGTGAACATCTCCATGAAAACGGGATCCCCGTATCCCAGCTGAGCGTCGCCCAGATGTGCGAAAAGGTCAGCGACTCCCCGAAAAATATGGAGCAGCGCGTCCGCAGAGCCATCGCTGCCGGCATGTCTAACCTTGCCCACATGGGCATCGAGGATTTTATGAACGAGACCTTCACCGCATATTCCAACACGCTCTTTTCCTTTGAGGAGATCAAGGCGGAAATGGATTTTATCCGTGGAAAGAAAAACTACGGCGGCAAAGTCAGCATCAAGACCTTCATCGACGGTCTCATGCTGGAAGCTGACCGGACAGACTGAAAA
>JALEWG010000089.1 GCA_022788065.1 Lachnospiraceae bacterium
TAGTCTTGGCTAACTTGTATTTAAAAAACAATCGTCCAGAACAAACTTTCATTCAAAAACAGTTATGCCAGACGACTTCTTGTAAGTTAATAAGTTAGTAATTTCTAACTCAGTAGATATAATAATACACGACCTTTTCAGACATGTCCAGTCTTTTTATACTTTCATCCCATTTTTACATCCATTTTTCCAACTGTCGCATTGCCATTTCTCCCACGCTATATTATAATAATTCCGTAACTGTGTCCAAGCGATTTTCTACCACAGAGATAAGGAAACCATATACCATGAAACCAGCACTCATCATCGGCTCCACCTGCGTGGACGTTATTATCAATCTTGACCACCTTCCCAAAACAGAGGAAGACCTCCATCCCAGCTCCCAGTCCATGGCCATCGGAGGCTGTGCATACAACACGGCCTATATCGTGCGCCTTTTGGGAGCGCCTCACACACTTATAAGCCCGGTGGGCGGCGGAATGTACGGAGACTATGTCGCAAAGCATATGACCGAAGCCGGAATTCCCATTGCCGTCCGCGTGCCTAAAAAGGAGAACGGCTGCTGCTACTGTCTCGTAGAAGCTACCGGCGAACGCACATTTCTCTCCTACCACGGGGTGGAATATACATTTGAAAAAGAATGGATGACCCCGTATAGCTCCGCCGATTTCGGACTGACCTATATCTGCGGTCTTGAGATTGAGGAACCGACCGGTATTAACATCATCGAATATCTGGAGGAGCACCCGGATCTTCAGGTGTTCTACGCTCCCGGTCCCCGTGTTCTGTCTGTGGGAGAAGAAAAGAACCGGAGGATTCTGGCTCTCCATCCGATCCTCCATATCAACGAGCAGGAGGCTCTGGCCTTAAGCGGAAAAGCTTCCGTGGAGGAGGCCGCAACACGGCTTCACGACATTACCGGAAACATCGTGATCATAACACTGGGCGCCCGCGGAACGTACTGCATCGACAAATCCGGTGAGACCTTCTTTGCACCGTCCGTCCCGGCAGAACATGTCGTGGATACCATCGGCGCGGGTGACTCCCATGCCGGAGCCGTCATCGCATGTCTGACCATGGACATGCCTCTCTTCGATGCAGTTTCCTACGCAAATCTGGTGGCTGCCGCCGTGGTCGGAGTAAAAGGAATCTATATTTCAAAGGAGCAGCTGCCGGAACGCAGGTAAAAACAAAGCAGACTCCGCAGCCATTGAAACAGCTGCAGGAATCTGCTCTTTTTATGTCAAGCATTTCACAGGGTACTGACATGACACTCTCCGCTTACTTTTTTCCCACTGACAAGCTACCGAAAGTATCTATGCGCTAACCTTGACGCACAGGATACCGAAATTTTATTGAAGCCTGAAGAAAAGTGAAAAAAGATACCCAAAAGCGGCTGTGTCGGTATCTATACGCAAAGTGACCAAGTTGAGATACCGAATCCGGGAAATTGCACGGAAATCTGCGAAATCCCGGTATCTCAAGGGCGCAAATCTTCCATAGATACCGCAGACCCGAAAATCGCACAAATCACCCTTCCGAAAGCCAGCTCATCGCCTGCCTCCAACTTCTCGCCCGGAAGCCACTTTTCTTCCGGCTCCCACCACCCTTCCGGCTCCATGAAATGATATCCATTTAAATGATATTCATTTAAATAATATCCGCGTACTTTTCCGCCCGTTTCCGGAATGCCGTCATCTCTTTTTCCAGAAGTTCTCTCTCCTCACGGAGATCCACCCCCAGAAGTCTGTGTCCTTTTACCATCTGTTTTCCGTCAATCCAGACGCTGTCCACATTGGAGGCGTTGGCACTGTATACAATGGCGGAATATGGATTGTAGACCGGGAACATGTTGACGGAGTCCGTCTCCACAAGAACCAGATTCGCTCTCTTCCCCGCTTCGATGGAGCCCATTTCCGCCTGCGCACCGAGTACCTTCGCGCCCTCTATGGTGCCCATGGACAGAACCTCCCGCGCAGTCAGGATCCCTCGGTTATGATATTTCGTCTTCTGGAACGACGGGATCATGCGAAACTGCGTAAACAGGTCCAGCGTGTTTCCTGAGGAAGGTCCGTCCGTCCCGATTCCAACCGTCACACCGGCATTTCTTGCCTCGAAGACAGGGCAGATACCCTTTCCCGCTTTGGTGTTGGCGCCGACGCAGTGCGCGATCTTGGTGCCGGTCTCCGCGAGGAGAGTAATATCATGTTCCGTCAAGTGAATACAGTGCGCCGCAGCCGTGCGCGGCCCAAGAACTCCCAGGTCGTAGAGGAATTCCACCGGGGTCTTCCCGTATGTATCCCGGAAAAATGACATTTCATAATCCATTTCACTGACATGGAGTGTATACAGAGCCCCGAAGTCTGCCGCCAGTTCATAAGCCGATTTCAGATCTTCCGGACGGTTGGTGTTTGGCGCGTGGGGTGCGATCACCGGATGGATCCGCTCATTGCCGGTCCATTTATTTAAAAGAGCCTCACAGTGTTTCAGGGCTTCCGACGTGTCTTTACTGTCACACGTTTCCATATCGATCACAGTCTGACCGACCCACGCGTGAATTCCCAGCTCGTCACAGGCCTTCGCCACCTCGTCCTCAAAATAGTACATGTCCGTCACTGCCGTCACGCCGGAAAGCATCAGCTCACAAACTGCATAGCGGGCCGCACGGTAAATGAGCTCCGGCGTCATGCCCTCCAGCTCCAACGGAAACAGGAACTTTCTCAGTCGGTCCGGACAATCATCCCCCATGGAGCGGAACGGGATCATGGAAAGATGCGTGTGGGTATTGATCATGCCCGGCATCAGGATTCCGCCGCGGCCGTCCACCACCTCGAAAGTTTCCGCCTCATGCGGTCCGGCCGCCGGGAACGATGTCGCCTGCCAGTCTGCCTCAGTGTGCGCTTCCCGCGCCGCCTGCAGGCCGTCTCCGGCTCCGCAGGCAGCGATCCGTCCGTTTTCCATCAGTACAAATCCGTTTTCATAGACACGGGAGCTCTCATCCATCGTGAGCACCGTGACATGATTGATCAGCGTACGCATATTACGCAAACAGCGGGATCATGGTCTGATCCGCCACATTGACAATACCGAGGTCTGACATCTTCACATTCGGGACCACCGGGAGTGCCAGGGATACAATACGCAAAAGAGGATTGACCGGAACCGTGATCCCCATGCCCCGCTCAATTTCCTTCATTTTGGCTGCCTCAACAGTGAGTGCCTCGGCCTCCAGCTTCGTCATCAGGCCGCCCACTTCCAGACGGAGCGTATTGAGCACAGAACCGCCGGCGACAGCCGTCATGCCGCCGCCCTGAGCGATCAGCTCGTTGGCCGCAACAGCCGCGTCACTCGGGTCAAAGTAAACGATCGTCAGGTTATGGGAGTCGTGGGATACGGTGGAAGCGATCGCGCCCTCCTTAAGGCCGAAATTCTCCACGATACCGAGTGCCTTTGTGCCTTTTCCGTAACGGTTCAAAACAGCCACAAATGCCATACCTTCCCCGAGAATGAGACGTCCATCCTTTACCGTAAGCTCTGCGGTGCTCAGATCCGTCACGCTGGAATCCAGGGACTGATATTTCATCACGTTGACCTTCACGGTACCGTTCTGCACCGGCGCTTCGATCACAAAATCCTCCTCGGAAACCGGAGCCAGATTCATGGAGTTTCTGGTTTCCAGTTCGTAAGTGATATCCTCAACCGGCTCGGTCAGTTTTCCGTCTCTGGCGACGATCTTTCCGCCGAAGAATACCACGTCGGCCCAGAGGGTCCGGATATTCTTTGTCAGCACCATATCCGCAGTGTAGCCCGGGGCGATCGCGCCCAGATGAGCGATGCCGATCTCTCTGGCTGTATTGATCGTTGCGCTCTTGATGGCGTCAACCGGATCCATTCCGCAGGAGATCGCCTTTCTCACAACCGCATTCATGTGGCCCTCATGGAGCAGATCATCGCTCTCTCTGTCATCAGTGCAGAGGGTCAGCGTGTCGAAATAGCGGCTGCCCTTGACGCCCTCCCAGATCGCCTCCACATTCTTTGTGATGGAGCTCTCTCTGGAATCCACATACATGCCCATGCGCAGCTTCTCCATTGCCTCCGCGCTGCCTCTGGTCTCATGGCAGGTGTACGGACCTCCGCACAGGTATGCGGAAAGCGCTCTGCCGCTGACTCCCGGCGCATGTCCCTGAAGATACAGGCCGCACTCCTCCGCTGCCGCGATGATGTCCATCATGCGGTCATCACCGTGCATCACGCCGTAGAAATCCATGACCTCCGCAAGTCCCACAACGCGCTCAAGCTTCGCCAGTTCTCTGATCTCATCAGCAAAGAACTCAGCTCCCGCATTCTCGCAGCCAGGAACCGCCGGCACACAGCTCGGAATATCCACCAGCTGGCGCATGGGAAGCCCTTCCGCGGAATCATGCATGTAGCGGACGCCTTCTACGCCATAGACATTTCCCAGTTCATGAGGGTCATGGACGATGGTGGTTGTTCCGTGAGGAACGATCACCTTCGCGAAGTTTCTCGGAACCATCATGGAGCTTTCGATATGCATATGGGAATCCACGAAGCCCGGGATCAGATAACGGCCCTCGCCGTCAAATACCTCTTTTGCACGGTACGGTCCCTCCAGCGCCTCCCGCTCTACATGAGCGATGAAACCCTCTTTCACATAGACTACGACCGGGTAAATCTCGCCTGTGAACACATTGACCAGACGGCAGTTTTTCACTGCCAGATCTGCATCGATCTCGCCGAGAGCTGCCTTTAAAAGCGCTTTTTTATTTTTGGGTTCCAGTTTAAACATGCGTATACTCCTTTCTTTCCATCAGCCTGTGATAGTTTTTGTTGACTGCGTCAATCAGTTCCTGTTTTTCCATGCCCCGCACCTTACAGATGTGATCGATGACATGCACAATGTATTTGGGTTCGTTATCCAGATGCTGCACCGGCGCCGGCGTTAAGGACGGCGCATCCGTTTCCACGAGGATCCGGTCAAGGGGCACTCTGCGGACCGCTTCCTGCGTGTCCGTATCGTCCAGCTCAAAGGTGATATTTCCGGAGAAGGAGATATACATGCCCATATCCAGAAAATCCTGCATGGCTTTATAGCCGCCGCTGTAGCAGTGCATGATTCCCGGTACACGAAGATGCTCTTTTAAGATCGCTTTCGTGTCGTCCGTGGCCAGACGCATATGGATCAGGACCGGCTTACCAAGCTCATTGGCCCAGCGGATCTGACGGATAAAGGCCTCCTTCTGCATATCTGCCGGGACGGTCACGTCATACGGAAAGTAATCCATTCCGATCTCGCCCACGGCCTTCACCTCCGGAAGGCGGACCAGCCGTTCCATCTCCTCCCAGTCCTCGCGCGTGGCCTTCGCCACATCGTTGGGATAAAAGGCACATGCCACGTCGAACATGGGATCGTTCCTTGCGATCTCAATGGCACGCCTTGCCTCCGCCGTTTCCGTGCAGACGATCATGATTTTTTCCACTCCCGCTGCTTTCGCGTCTCCGATGACTGTTTCCCATCTGGGAAACAGTACCGAACCGCACACATGGGAGTGACTGTCGATAATCCCCGCCATATTACACCTCACATAAGACAAAAAGCTGCCGGGATACAGCAGCTTTTCATGTCCGTTTTATTACTTATTGTTCACAATTGCTGCAATCTCATCAGCAGATAACTTGGCAGCCTCAGAAACAACGATCTCGCCGCTCTGGATCTTGGAGAGGATCTCCTCAACCTTCGCAACATTCTCTTCACCGATGCTCTTTGTCAGGTTGTCGTTGAATACGATGCCGACCGCGTCATCTTCAAGGCCGTAAGTAGCAGTCTCGCCGAATGCTACGGAAGCCGGATCCTTTGCGTAATCGGAGCAGATCTTGAACAGTGCGTTGTCAAGACGCTTTAAGCTGGAAGTGATTACAGAAGACTGTAAGTTTGTGCCCTCCAGAGTCTTGTACTGGTCGCTGTCAACGCCGATGGCCATTACGCCGTCCTTCTCAGCTGCAGCTTCGATGACACCGTTGCCGGCGCCGCCTGCTACCTGGAAGATAATGTCTGCGCCCTCGGAGATCTGAGCATTCGCAAGATCCTTTGCCTTAGCGGTATCCATGAAGTCACCGACGAAAGCAGTTAAGAGCTTGGTCTCCGGATCCACATAGTGCATGCCCTCAGCAAAACCTACAAGGAAGTTGTTGATGGTCGTGCTCTCAACACCGCCTACGAAACCAACAGTCTTGTCAGGATTTGCGGCATTCTCGCTGACTGTGTAGTAAGCAGCTACGGCACCTGCCAGGAAACCGGACTGGTTGGAGTCAAATAAAACGCCCATCACGTTCTCAAGATCGCCGACACTGTAATCCACATCCTGGTCGAATAAGATGAACTTGGTATCCGGATATTCCTGCGGGATCGTCTCAAAGTTTTCCTTGTTCTGGAAGCCGGTGCCAACGATGATATCCGCACCGCTGTCTGCTGCGTCGTAGAAAGCCGCCTGCCACTTTGTGGTATCGTCACCCATCTCAACAACATTGACTTCGTACTTGTCGCCCAGCTCATCCTGAACTCTCATTGCGCCCTCGTAAGCGGACTGCTGGAAGGACAGGTCGTTCTTCCGTCCGATGCAGAGTGTCAGTTTCAGCTTCTCGCCGTCAGCAGCCTTTGCTGCCTCGGTCTCTGCTGCCTTGGTTTCCTCTGCCTTGGCTGCTGCTGTGGTCTCTGCCGCCTTGGTTGCGGCTGCTGTTGTCTCCGCCTGCTTGGATCCGCCGCACGCTGTCATGGAAAGAATCATGGCAACTGCAAGAGCCATCGCGGATACTTTCTTAAATCCGTTTTTCATAATGTTCCTCCTCAAAAGTGTTTTGGTATCAATTTATATCATGGGTATCCCTGCCCCAGGATATCATCTTAATTGCGGAAAGCAACTCCGCACGGCTACAGAGTTTCCTCCGAGCGTCTCTTCACCTTATAATAGAAGCTGAAGATCACATAAAATACAATAATGGAAGCATACGGAATAATCGTGATCAGATACGGGTCCACGTTGTTATTCTGCAGGTAAATGGAGATACCGCTTCCAAAGCCATAGAGAATAGAGCTTACCATTCCCAGAAGCGCACTTCCGGCTGCCATGGCGTTCGTCGCCAGCGCAATGTAGCCGCGGCCCGCAACCATGCTGGCCGTAAACCGGTTCACATATCCCATGGACAGATACATGCCGCCCAGCGACGCCAGAACTCCGCTGATGAACATCGCCTGATAGCGAACCTTCTCCACGTTGATTCCGACTGAGCGGGCCGCTTCCTCAGACTCTCCGACCGCACGGATATGAACACCGAAGTCGGTCTTGTTCAGTACAATGAATAAAAGGATCGCAACCAGGAATGCCACATACGTCAGACAGTTATGACCGGAGAGAATATCTCCCAGACCCGGGATTCCGTCGATTACCGGGATCTTTAACGCCGGAAATGCAGCGGAAGCAAGCGAGTTGCTGGCATTCTTATCGCCTGTAAGAGAGTACAGGCAGAACACGGAGCCGCCGCCGGCCGCAAGGTTTAACGCCACACCGGTGATGACCTGATTGGCCTTGAAATGCTGAATGAAGTACGCAAGCAGCATCGTGTAAACTGTTCCCGCGGCAATTCCTGTGATCGCGCCCACAAAAAGACTTCCCGTAAAGCCGCTGCCCAGAACTCCGCAGAGAGCCGCAATGGTCATGGCTCCCTCCAGTCCCAGATTCAAAAGTCCCGACTGGCTGGCGATCAGCGCCGCCATCGTTGCGAACAGGACAGGCGTCGTGCAGCGGAGAACGGTAAACCAGAAATCAAGATTTGTAAAAAAGTTCATTTTTCTCCCCTCCTTAATTGGCGCCCTCTGCTTCCAGCGACTGGTTCTGCAGAGCTTCCCGTTCTTCTTTTCTCTTCTTCATCTGATACAGGAACCGCTCAGATGCGATTAACAGGATCATAATTCCCTGGATAATGGATACGATCTCCGAGTCCACATCGCCGCCTCTGGACATGACCAGCGCGCCGATCCGGATATAGGAAATGAAAAACGCGGACACCGGGATCATTAACGGTCTTGTTCCCGCCAGAAGGTTAATCAGGATTCCGTCCCAGACGTACGATACGGAGGTGATCCACTGGAACTTTTTGTACATTCCGATCATCTCGACGCCGCCGCCGAGACCGGCTAACATACCGCCGATCAGCTGGGAAAGAAATACGACCTTCGTGACCTTGATTCCGGCGTAGCGTGCAAAGTTCTCGTTGGAACCTGTGAGCTTTAACTCCCGCCCGAATTTTGACTTGTCCATCAGGATCCACATGAAAATCACAACTGCCACCATGATCAGAAGACCATAGTGCGTGTTGGTTCCCTTAATCATCTTGCCAAGTGTGGCCGTCTTCTGAAACGGCGTCGAGAACGAGCCGTTGGTGGGATCCAGAAAATTCTTCCGGATCAGCCAGTAACCAAAGTTAAAGAAAATGTAGTTCATCATAAGAGAAACCACCATTTCACTGGCGCCTGTTTTTCTCTTTATGAAAATCGGAATCACACTGATGAGACCGCCCACTGCCATGGCCGCAGCGAGGATCACGATCTGGTGAACAATATTCGGCATCGGGCACGCAATGGCGATGGAAGCCGCAACGACTCCGGAAAAATAGAACGAGCTGTCCGCCGCCATGGAAAACAAGCCGCTCTTATGCATGACGTTGATGGCCAGGCCGCAGAATACCAGCGGGATCATCGTCTCAATTACGTTGAAAAAGTTACGTTTGGTGGAAAACGGTCCCAGAAGGAATTTGTACAGCGCCGTCATCGGATCATCCGCCACCACGAAGATAATGGCCGCCGCAATAAAGAGGGAGATCAGGATCGCCGCGGTGACGCGGATGATCCCGTACCATTCAAATTTTTTCTTACCTGCTGTCTTCATCTTACGCCTCCTTCAGTTTCTCATCGGAATCCTGCTTAAGGCCCAGCATATAAAGACCCAGTTCTTCCTCTGTCACTTTGGAAATGTCATCGAGAACTCCGGCAACTTTTCCTTTATGGAATACAATAATCCGGTCACTCAGGGCTCTTAACTCGGCCAGATCGGCGCTGACGAGAATCAGAGATTTCTTCTCTGCCCGCATTTCCAGAATCTTTTTATGAATAAACTCCATGGCACCCACATCGACGCCGCGGGTCGGCTGATTCAACACGATCACATCGGCGCCTGCCGTGAACTCTCTCGCCACGATCGCCTTCTGGACGTTTCCTCCCGAAAGGCTCTTGATGCTGGTGTCGAGTCCGGCCGTCTTTACCCTGAAATCGCGGACACACGTATTGCAGTAATCTTCAATAGCTGCCGGGTTTAAAATGCTGTGGCTAGAAAACTTATCCATGCTGGCCGCGATCAGGTTGTCACGCACGCTCATCTCCGGTGCGCAGCCATTTAAGTTTCTGTCCTCCGGGACATGGGCGATTCCCGCTTTCCGGTTGTCTGTGATCGACATGCCGGTCAGTTCTTTTCCGCGATACAGGATCGACCCGCTCTCCGCTTTGAGATTTCCCGTCAGAATATCCATGGCCTCCTTCTGGCCGTTTCCTTCGATACCGGCAATTCCCAGTACCTCGCCGGCGCGGAGGGAAAAATGCAGGTCATCCACCTTTTTCGTTCCGAATTTATCCGTATAATTCAGATGATCCACCGTCAGGATCCTGTCGCCGAATTCCTGCTCGTCCTTATCGTATTCCAGCTTGACGTCGCGCCCTACCATCAGCCTTGAGATCTCCTCCGGCGTCACATCGGCCACATTATAAGTACCGATGGACCGGCCGTCCTTCAGTACGGTCAGCCGGTCACAGAGGTATTTTACTTCCTGAAGCTTATGGGAGATGAAAAGGATCGTATAGCCCTCCTTTTTCAGATTCAGGAGCTGTTCAAACAGTTCCTCCGTCTCCTGCGGTGCCAGAACCGCCGTCGGCTCGTCCAGAATAATGATCTTCGCGCCGCGGTACATGGTCTTTAAGATCTCCAGCTTCTGCTTCATTCCGATGGAAATGTCGCGGACCCTCTTATTCGCCTCGACATAAAGATTATACTTTTTCGAAATGGCCTCCGTCTCCTCGATTGCCTTTTTCTTATCGAGGAACAGCCCTTTCTTTTTTTCAATTCCGAGGACCAGATTTTCCGCAACCGTCAGAGATGGTACCAGCATCATATGCTGGTGCACCATACCGATTCCGGCCGCGATGGCGTCCTTACTGGAATGGAAATGTACCTCTTTTCCATAAAGATAAAATTTTCCGCTGGTGATCTCTTCAATTCCGTACAGCATCTTCATCAAAGTGGATTTACCGGCGCCATTCTCTCCGACCAGTGCATGGATCTCGCCCTTATTCACGCTGAAATTGATATTGTAATTGGCAAGAACACCACCCGGATAGATCTTTGTCAGGTCTTCGACCCGTAATATTTCCTCACCCATAGTCGCTCCTCAATTCTGTCTCAGGATTACGCCAGAGAAAGCGCAATCTTCATCATATTCGTGAAGGTGGTCTGTCTTTCTTCCGCAGTCGTCACCTCACCTGTGATCATGGAATCCGAGATCGTCAGGATGCAGAGCGCGTTAACGCCCGCATAGGCAGCGTTGCTGTAAAGAGCCGCAGCTTCCATCTCAACCGCCAGAACACCCATCTTGTCCCATGTGGTTCCAACCGGCGGAAGTTCCGGATTATAGAACATGTCGGAGCTTAAGATATTGCCCACATGATACTGGATTCCCAGCTCATCGGCGGCCTTTGCGGCTTTCTGCAAAAGCTCATAGCTGCAGATACAGGAGTAATCGCCCGGAAGGCGGAACTGTTTAATATAGTTGGAAGTCGTGCAGGCGCCCATGCCGAATACCACGTCACGGACCTTGACCTGCGGCTGCATGGCTCCTGCTGTTCCGATACGGATCAGATTCTTGCAGCCATAAAAATGGATCAGCTCATAAGAGTAAATACCGATGGACGGGCAGCCCATACCGGTTCCCATAACCGATACCCGTTTGCCGTTATAATATCCTGTATAGCCGAACATGTTTCTTGTCGTGTTGAACTGTGTGACATCGGTCAGAAAATTATCCGCAATATACTTCGCGCGGAGCGGATCTCCCGGAAGAAGGATCGTCTCAGCGATATCGCCTGCCTTTGCTCCGATATGAGGGGTTGGAACGGTTCTTTCTGCCATAATAGTTTCCTCCTGTTATTCATATTATTTGTTTTCCAGCCTGCTCGGTTTTCCCGTTTCCGGCTTATTTTTCTTTGCAGAGCCAGTGTTTTCTGTAAAATTCTTTTCTTTCCGCATAGCCGTCTCTCTTTACCTGCACGGCTGGATCTGCCAACAGATCAAGGACTGATTTCAGTACAACGCGTGCCGTATTGATATAGGCGTTTTCTTCATCGGTGATCGTGAAATCACTGCTGTGGAACCGGCCTTTCATCCCGGAAAAACCAAACTGTACCGTCGGAAGGAGATACCCCAGGTCGCCCACGTCGCCCGAGGCACCCGATACGACTCCCTTAACAATTTTATCTTCTCCACAGATCTCCAGCATATGTCTGTGGATCACCTGATTCAGTTCATCCGACTGCCTTAACGGCATATATCCGGTCTCATTTTCGATCTCGCACTCCAGTCCCAGCGCCTTCGCCGAATGCACCGCACAGCTGTCAAATTTTTCACCGGCCTTCATCAGTTCCTCCAGTGTGTTGGCGCGGATATATGATTCCAGCACCACCCGGTCCGGTATGATATTGACAGTCCCGGTGCTCTCCGTGATCACCGGATGGATCTGAAGTCCGGCTTCTCTCGGAAACTGGTCTTTCATGTAAGAGATTGCACTCATACAGAGATTCGCGCCGTGAAGCGCATTGAGTCCCAGATGAGGCGCTGCACCGGAATGGGAAGCCCGGCCCTTAAAAACAGCCCGTTTCACCATAAATCCGGCCAGTGTGGAGCCGATATCGAAGAGCGTACCCTGATCCCCGTTCATATGCATGGAGATCACGCAATCCACATCATCGAAGACTCCCTGCTCGATCATATTCTGTTTTCCCGAAAAGTATCGGATCTTTCCGTCCTTTCTAAGCTGTTCCCGGTACCCGAAGTCAATAAACTCCTCCGCCGGGGTCACGATCAGGCTTACAGTTCCGCCGAACTTTTCCACAAAGCCGCCGTCCTTTAACATCTTCATCACATGGGCCATCACTGCCGTCTGGACGCTGTGCCCGCAGGAATGATACGGATATTCCGTTCCACCGTCGCGCACATAAAGCGCGTCCATGTCGGCCACCAGCGCGATCCGGTATCCGTTTCCGCTTCCCAGATCCGCGCGGATCCCCGTCAGCGCCAGATCATTCCGGCACATGATGTGATTCTGAACCAAAAAAGAAGTAAGAATCTCATTTGATTTTACTTCCTTAAATCCTGCCTCCGGACATGCAAAAAGCGTCCGCCCGAGTTCGATCAGACTCTCCCGGTTCTCCTCGATCAGACGATCTGCTTCTCTGTATACTGATTCCATAATACTGACTTCACTCATTGCCATCACCCATTACTGCCGCTGCCATATGAAATGTCTCTCTATTTTCATCTATATAAGATACCACGATAAGGCATGCTTGTCAAATACCTGACGACTTTTTCATTTCCGGTCTTTTTCATTTCCGGCCTCTTTCAGCCCTATTTCAGCCGGCCGCCGACAGAAAACGCGTCACCAACCTTTTCTCCAAGCACATGATACGTCTTATGTACGCCGTCATAAATGATCGGACGCAGCTTCACAGGATCGATCATTCCGCTGTCGTTAAGAACGCTCTCATCTGCGGAGACATTAACCACTTCACCGAACATATAGTGGGTCTCCGGATCGTAGCTGTTCAGTCTGCATTCCAGAGTCAGCGGGAGCTCTTCGATCACCGGCGCATCCACAAATTCACTCTTTACGGTACGGAAGCCCGCCTTCTTCATCTTATCCGGCTCTGTTTTCGCCGAAACGATTCCCACATAGTCACAGGCTGTCATCTGCGCCTCGGTTCCCATGCTCACAGTGAATGCCTTTCTCGCCAAAATGTTTTCTGTAGACTGATGGCTTCCGATGCACAGGAAGATCTTATTGGCACCCGCAATCCCTCCCCATGCGGCATTCATGGCGTCCGCCTTCCCGTTCTCATCGTAGGAAGCGATGATAAACACGGCCTGCGGATACAAAAGTGATTTTGCTCCAAAATTTTTTCTCATGACTGATACCTCCTGTCAATGAAATCCGGCGGCCCGAAAACCCGAGAGCTCACAGGCCGCCATTTTACTCCCCTACTTTCTTACCAGCAGGGATTTTCCTGTCATTTCCTTTGGCTGCTCCATTCCCATTAACTCGATCAGAGTCGGAGCAATATCGGCCAGACAGCCGCCCTCGCGCAGTCCGTACTCTGCTCCCGCATTCACAAGAATGAACGGAACCGGGTTGGTCGTATGGGCAGTGAACGGTTCTCCGGTCGCATAATCCACCAGCTGCTCGGCATTTCCGTGATCCGCGCAGATAAACATAACACCGTCTGCGGCACAAATGGCATCAACCGCTTTTCCGACGCAGGCGTCAACGGCCTCGACCGCCTGAATGGCAGCCTGTTCCACACCGGTATGGCCGACCATATCCGGGTTCGCGAAGTTAATAATGATCACATCGTATTTTCCGGATCCGATCGCCTCCACCAGCTTCTCGCACACCTGCGGTGCGCTCATCTCCGGCTGAAGATCGTAGGTTGCGACCTTCGGAGATTTTACGAGGATCCTGTCCTCACCCTCGTTGGGTTCCTCGACGCCGCCGTTAAAGAAGAAGGTCACGTGGGCATATTTCTCCGTCTCTGCGATTCTCGCCTGCTTTTTCCCGTTGGCTGCCAGAAATTCGCCGAATGTGTTGACGATCGTCTCTTTCTTAAATGCAACCAGCTTATTGGGAATGGTCTCATCATAGTCGGTAAAGCAAACATAGACCACGTCCGGTTTTTTCTCTCTCGCAAATCCGGTAAATTCATCATCGCAGAACGCGCGGGTGATCTCTCTTGCGCGGTCCGGACGGAAGTTGAAGAAAATAATGGAATCGTGATCCTTGATCAGCCCGACCGGAGCACCGTTTTCTGTAATGACGGTCGGCATCACGAATTCATCGGTCTTTCCGTCGTCGTAGGAGGCCTGAATCGCTGCGGTTGCGGATTCGCTGGTATTTCCCTCACCTTCTGTGAGCGCCCGGTATGCCAGCTCCACACGGTCCCAGCGGTTGTCACGGTCCATCGCATAGTAGCGGCCCATCACGGAAGCGACCTTGCCGACGCCGATCTCTTTCATCTTATCTTCCAGCTGTGCCACAAAATCTTTTCCGGAGGCCGGAGGCGTATCACGACCGTCCAGGAAGCAGTGTACGAATACCTTGCTGAGGCCGTTTCTCTTTGCCAGCTCCAGAAGGCCGTAGATATGGGTGTTATGGCTGTGCACGCCGCCGTCGGAGACAAGTCCGTAGAGGTGCAGCGCGGAATTATTCTTTTTGCAGTTCTCAACTGCGGTCAGGAATTCCCTGTTCTCAAAGAAATCCCCATCCTCGATGGATTTCGTGATTCTTGTCAGCTCCTGATATACAATACGTCCCGCTCCCATATTCAGATGTCCGACTTCAGAATTTCCCATCTGTCCATCAGGAAGTCCTACCGCCAGTCCGCTGGCATTTCCTTCCACAAACGGGCACTCTTTCATCAGTCTGTCCATGACCGGTGTTTTTGCCTCGTATACGGCATTGCCATCGTGTCTGCTGTTTAATCCGTATCCATCCAGAATCATCAATACTACCGGTTTTTTACTCATTGCTCTATTCTCCTTTATCTGTGAACTCCGTCAACAGCCGGAGCACCATCTGTTCTCTGAAACGGTTCTATTGTATAACATTTAACAAAATCCCGCAACTTTTTTCTCTGCTATCCGTTACAGAAATTCCGGTTCCCGTCGGAGACCCGTGGCCTGCTCATACGCATAGGCTGCAGAGAGGATCTTTCCCTCTTCTCCCTCCAGGGCCATAAAGGTAATTCCGAACGGTCTTCCGTCATCCCGATAGCCCGCCGGGACGCAGATTCCGGGAAATCCGGTGATGGCCGGAAGATCCATGACTCCCGGAAATACCATGACGTCCAGCTTCCGGTCAGAGAATACCTTCTCCACCACCTGCCGTTTTCCATGGCAGTCAAGTTTTGCGCCCAGGTATTCCTCCTCCGTGAGGCGGCCGGAGGTCTCAAATTCCGATTCCACCAGTTTATCCTGACCATATTTCAGGCAAAGCTCCCTGTGTTCTCCGTTGTAACGGATCAACTCTTCCAGCGAGCGGACGCCTCCCGGATTATTTTTCGCAAGATAATGATTCATATTCACTTTAAACTCATATTTCATCAGCGCCCTGT
>JALEWG010000103.1 GCA_022788065.1 Lachnospiraceae bacterium
TGGGGCGGCGCAACCTTTGATGCCTGCCTTCGATTCCTGAAGGAAGATCCGTGGGACAGACTGAGAAAGTTAAGAGCCGGATTCAAGAATACGAAATTGCAGATGCTGTTCCGTGGCCAGAATATTCTGGGTTACAACCACTATGCAGATGACGTAGTTGAGTACTTCGTACAGAAATCGGTTGCGAACGGTATTGATATTATCCGTATCTTCGACTGCTTAAATGATATCAGAAACCTTCAGACAGCAGTTAAGGCTGCAAACAAGGAAGGTGCACACGTACAGATCGCATTAAGCTATACACTGGGCGACGCTTATACACTGGATTACTGGAAGAATATTGCGCGCGAGATCGAGGAGATGGGTGCAAACTCCTTATGTATCAAGGATATGGCAGGCCTTCTTACGCCTTACAAGGCTGACGAGCTCGTTAAGGTACTGAAAGAGGGAACAAACCTTCCGATCGACCTTCATACACACTATACCTCCGGTGTTGCTTCCATGACCTACTTAAAGGCCGTTGAGGCAGGCTGTGATATCATCGACTGTGCTATGTCTCCGCTGGCTCTCGGTACATCCCAGCCGGCAACTGAGGTTATGGTTGAGACCTTCCGCGGAACTCCTTACGATACCGGTTATGACCAGAATCTGCTTGCAGAGATCGCAGACTACTTCACGCCGATCCGCGAAGAGGCATTAAAGAGCGGCCTTCTGAATCCGAAAGTACTCGGCGTTAACATCAAGACTCTGCAGTATCAGGTACCGGGCGGCATGCTCTCCAACTTGGTAAGCCAGTTAAAGGAAGCCGGTCAGGAAGGCAAATACCGCGAAGTGCTTGAGGAGATCCCGAGAGTAAGAAAAGATTTCGGTGAGCCGCCGCTTGTAACTCCGTCTTCCCAGATCGTTGGTACACAGGCTGTTATGAACGTTCTGGCCGGTGAGCGTTACAAACTGGTTCCGAAGGAGTCCAAGAAGATCATGATGGGCGAGTTCGGCCAGACCGTAAAACCGTTCAACAAGGAAGTTCAGAAGAAGATTATCGGCGACGCGACTCCGATCACCTGCCGTCCGGCAGACCTGATCCCGCCGCAGCTGCCGAAGTTTGAGCAGGAGTGCGCACAGTGGAAGCAGCAGGATGAGGATGTGTTATCCTACGCTCTGTTCCCGGCTGTAGCAAAAGAATTCTTCGAATATCGTGAAGCTCAGCAGACCAAGGTTGATCCGAAGAAAGCTGACAAAGAGAATAAGGTATATCCGGTATAATCAGTTACCGATCTGAAACTGGTTGAAAGAGTCCGCTCATGTGGCCACGTGCCGTGTGGGCGGGCCTTTTTATGCAATAGGAAATTAAAAAATTGGGGAGGAGAAGCAGGATGGAAATAACAAAGGAAATGATAGAGATTATTCATGGATATATGGAGAGCATGGAAGAGGAGCATCTGAACGAACTGATCCGCGTCGCGTCCCAGCCGAGTGTCAGCGCGCAGAATATCGGAGTCCGGGAATGCTGTGATCTTCTGGTGGACTTGTTTGAAAAGATGGGATTCCGGACGCAGATTCTGGAATCGCCTACAAAGCCGGCGGTGTTTGCAGAACGGAAATGTGGCAGGAGTGATGCGAAAACGGTTCTTTTTTACGGACATTATGATGTGCAGCCGGCGGAACCGCTGGAGGCATGGAAAACGCCACCTTTTACACCGACTGTCTTAAGAGGAGTCCTTTACGGGCGCGGAACAGCGGACAACAAAGGGCAGTTTATGGCACATATTATGGCGATCCGGTCATATCTGGAGACCTTCGGGGACCTTCCGGTCCATGTGAAGTTTATCCTTGATGGGGAGGAGGAGAGCGGAAGTCCGAGTCTTGCGTGGATCGCAGAGCATAACAGGGAGCTTCTGGCCGCTGACGTCATGTACGAGTCGGACGGCAGTATGCAGGACGATCAGACGCCGATCATCGCATACGGAAACCGCGGAATCCTTTCCTTTGATATTGATATCACAACCGCAGCCATGGATAATCATTCAGGAAATAAAGGCGGTGTGATCGAAAATGCCGCATGGAAGATGGTAAAACTTCTCTCAACACTGGTTGACGATGAGGGGCACTGTCTGGTGGAGGGCTTCTATGATACGGTTCTTCCGATGACGCCTGTCCAGAAGCAGATGATTGAGGAGATGGAATTTGACCCGAAAGCTCTGGCAAAACTGTACGGAGTTGATCATCTGAAATATGAAGAGAAAGAAGAGTTTTACCGTCATCTGATGTTCCTTCCGACCTTCACGATCAACGGAATCGGGAGCGGGTACTGTGGAGAAGGAAGCAAGACCATCATTCCGTGCCACGCGAAGGCAAAGATCGATATCCGCCTGGTTCAGGGCCAGAAAGGCGACGATATCTATGAGAAAGTGAAAAAGCACATCGCGAAGGCGGAGCCTCTCGCAGTGCTCAGTGAATATTCCGTGATGGAGGTTTCTGTAACTGATCCATCTCTCCCGATCATTGCGAAGGCCAGGGAAGCTGTGGAGAAGGTGTACGGTGTAAAACCGGTGAATCTGCCGTTAACAGGCGGAAGCCTTCCGACATACGTGTTCTCAGATATTCTCGGGATGCCGGTGATCAGCGTTCCCTACGGAAATCCGGATGAGAACAATCACGCGCCAAATGAAAACCTGAAGCTTTCCTGCTATTTCAAGGGGATACATGCAACTGCACAGGTCCTTTATGAAATCGGAACACTGGGTTCAAATTTTTAAGAAAATCTTACGAAAATGGGGTAATTGTCGGCAAAACTGTGAATTTTTACCTGTATGGTTGACAGGAAAGTCTTTTTGTCAGTATAATACGTTTAGCGCTGTTTGACTAAAAAGACAAACAGCTTCAGGAGAGATAAAATATGAAAATACGAAAAAAACAGGTACTGGCATTATTCCTTGGCGCAGTTCTTGCTGCGGAATCCGCGGGACTGGCGGAACTTATCAGAGAATATCCCGGCCGGGCGTATGCGGACATGTATAGACAGGCTTCTGTCAGCGCCACGACTCTGAATGTGCGCAGTGCACCAGGGACCGGTAATTCCATTGTCGGAAAGCTGACGAGTGGAACAGCGGTGACTGTTGTCGGGGAGGAAAAGGACAGTGCGGGAACTGTATGGTATAAAATCCGGTACACTTCCGGTTCCGGTACGAAAGAAGGATATGCCTCGGCGGCCTATATTCGATTTCCGGCCAGCTATTCTCAGGATTCTGATTTTGAGGCTTATTTAAATCAGCAGGGATTTCCGGAAAGTTACAAGAGCGCGCTCCGGACACTTCATGCGGAGCACCCGACCTGGGTATTCCAGGCACAGAATACGGGACTTGACTGGTCGGAAGTCATCGAGAACGAAGGGGCCGTCGGCGCCAACCTGGTGGACAGGAACAGCATCTCCTCGTGGAAATCCACGGAGTACGGCGCTTATGACTGGAATACGGGAAAGTGGACCGGATTTGACGGAGCAACGTGGGTAGCCGCTTCAAAGGATCTTGTCTGCTACTATATGGATCCCAGGAATTTTCTCGATGATACCTATGTATTTCAGTTCCTGCTTCATACATATGACAGTGAACACCAGACAAAAGAGGGGCTGAAAAGTCTTTTATCCGGGACCTTTCTGGAAAAGGAAAATGTAACATCCGGTACAGGTGCGTCTTCCGGATCCGGATCCTCCGGAAATTCCGGTACCGAGGCGATGGGCCCCGGCTACTCCTATCAGACAGAGACAGCTTCTCCGGGGCCCGGCGGTCCCGGTCAGACGGAAGTAACGACGGAATCAACGGAAACGAAGAAAGCGGAAACAGGCACACAGAGCGGCACAGAAAGCAGGCCGGATATCGGATTCGAGGGACCGTCTGTTTCAATCAGCGCCAGAGAGACCGAGATTCTTGCGGTTCCTGCGGTGGAGTACGGGCCGGGTATGGACGCATCATCGATCACCGGCGATGACACCGGTGCCTCGGGAACTTCTCCTGTACCGGAAGGGCAGAGCTATGCGGATATTATTATGAAAGCGGCGGCACAGTCCGGCGTCAATCCGTATGTTTTGGGGGCCATGATAATTCAGGAGCAGGGAAAGGGCACATCAGGCAGTATTTCCGGAAAAACCGCCGGTTATGAAGGATACTATAACTTCTTCAATATCGGAGCCTACCAGGCAGGTTCCATGTCAGCGGTGACAAGGGGACTCTGGTATGCCTCTCAGAGCGGAAGTTACGGACGTCCATGGGATTCCATTGAAAAGTCCATAGTGGGCGGTTCCGTATATTATGGAGATAACTATGTTAAACAGGGACAGGATACCTTCTATTTAAAGAAGTTCAATGTACAGGGATCCAATCTCTACAAACATCAGTATATGACCAATGTGGAAGCGGCTGCCGGTGAAGGTGCGAAGCTTGCGCGGGCGTATACGGATGAAATGAAGAAACAGACACTTGTATTTAAGATTCCGGTGTATAAAAATATGCCGGAGACCGCATGTGCACGGCCGACAGGAGACGGAAGTCCGAACAACAAGCTTTCCGGCCTGGAGGTTACGGGCTATGCTCTGACTCCGACGTTCAGTATGAACACGGAAAGTTATGATATTATTGTCAATCCGGCAGTTGAACAGATCGCGGTGAGCGCGAAGGCCATCGACTCCAGGGCTAAGATCGCAGGCGTGGGAATCGTCAACCTGAACCCGGGCAGCAATACGGTCAGCGTTGAAGTTGAGGCAGAGAACGGCTGTGTCCGCATCTACAAACTGAATGTTGTGCGGCAGTCGGATGCTCCGGTGGTGGATCCGGGAAGTTCGAACCAGTTTACCGGTTCCCAGTCGGGACCTGGCGGAGAGATCGGACCGGGCTATACACAGCCGCAGATGACGGCTGCACCTGCAGAGACGGCTGCCTCTCCGGTGGAGACGACTGGACCGCATACCGGTTCGGCTTCTGCGGGACAGAGTTCCGGGGAATCCGGCAGTGTTTCAATCGGTATCGGACCCGGAGGGCAGACGGCAGCTTCAACCGTTTCACCCGGGACCGCTGCGGTGATGCCGGAGACAACCGCTGCGCCTGAGACGCAGGCACCTGTTGTTGAGACAACGGCTGCAGCTCCGGAAACAACAGCCGCCGCTGCTGCCCTGAAAAAGGGTGACTTAAACGGTGACGGTTCCGTTACAATTCTGGATCTGATGCTTATAAAAAGGCAGATTCTTGGGGAAAATGTACTGAGCGGGGAACAGAAAGCAGCGGCTGATCTGGACGGCGACGGATCGGTAACGTCGAAAGATGCGGCTGAACTGCAGAAAATGATCTTCGGACAGTAGTGATCGGAAAAGAAGGAGAAAACAGAAAGATGAATACAAGAAAGAAAAAGCTGACGGCATGGATCTGCACGGTTGTCACGTTGCTTACTGTGCTTCTGGGACAGACAGTGACTGCTTATGCGGCATCAGGAAAAATTACTTTTTCGGATCCGAGTGTCACTGTGGGAAATCAGGTCTCTGTCACCATGAAGATCGCATCCTCGGACGGAACAGCACTGGGAGCTTCTGATGTTAGGCTGCAGTACGACTCGTCCGCGCTGG
The DNA here is from genome assembly GCA_022788065.1 of Lachnospiraceae bacterium. Lineage (GTDB taxonomy): Bacteria > Bacillota > Clostridia > Lachnospirales > Lachnospiraceae > SUG393. Next base: position 5,609 of record JALEWG010000103.1, read on the forward strand.
AATTTGTGAGCGGAACGAGCGCAAACGGAGGCGCCGGTTCCATCCGTGTTCTGGGAGCAATGGAGGCTCAGGGACAGACGACTTTCAGCTTTACACTGAAGTTCAAGGCTTTAAAGGCCGGTACAACAACCATTAAAGTAACCTCCCAGGAGGTTTATGATACGGACTCCCAGGTGGTTTCCATCAGCCACGTAGGGAGCTCGGCAGTAAAAGTTAATGCGCCGGCGACTTATTCCAAAGAGGCGTCACTGGCTTCCCTGAACATTTCCCCGGGCGAACTGTCTCCGGCATTTTCTCCGGATGTGACGGAGTATACAGCCAGTGTGTCCGGCAATGTGGAAAAGATCACGGTCAGCGCACCTGCGAAGGACAGCAAGGCCAGCGTGGCAGTGAGCGGAAGCGAGGGACTTCAGGTCGGTGAAAATACGGTCACCTGCAGGGTCACCGCGGAGGACGGGGAGACAGTAAAGACTTATACGATCCTCGTTACCAGATCTGAGGAGACGCAGGCAGAGACGACAGAGCCTGCGGGAACTGCCGCTGCGGGCGGAAATGCCTCGAATGTGGAGGAGGGAAACTGGACGGTTGCGGATACCTTTGATGCGTCCATGCTGCCGGAAGGTTTTACCGCCACAGAATATACGTATGACGGTACGAATATAATGGCCGGTATGGATTCTCTGGGCAATATTCTTCTTTACATGACCAATGAGAACGGAGAGGGCGATTTCTTCCTCTATGATCCGAACACCAATATTCTTTCCCCGTATGTGACTGTCAGCATGGCTGAGAGATCGATCATTGTGCTTCCACCGGAGGATATTCCGGAGGATACCAAGCTTCCGGATGGTTTCGCAGAATGTACTATTGACATCGGCGAACATACGGTTCACGGCTGGATCTGGAAGGACAATGGCGGGGAAACGCCTGAATACTGCGTGGTATACGGACAGAATGAGAATGGCGAGCGGAACTTCTACCGGTATGACCAGAAGGAGATGACTTTCCAGAGATACTTCCGTGATCCGGATGCAGCAGATTTAAGAAGCCGGTTTGACGCAGTCGCCAAAGATTATAACAGTCTGCTTGAGGACTATAAGGCCCGCGGAATCATAATCGTGGTACTCTTTGGCGTATGCATTCTGATGGTGATCATCCTGATCGCCATGCTGCTCACGAGAAAGCCAAAGGACGTTTACAGACCGGAAAAGGAACCGGAGGAGTTTATTCCGACAGAGCGGAGAAGGAGAGCAGCGCAGAAACAGGGGGAATACAGAGAA
>JALEWG010000104.1 GCA_022788065.1 Lachnospiraceae bacterium
TCTGTCCTTCTCCGTCTCGGCATGTACCGGTTTTGCGCTGCTCGTGGCCATGTTCTTATCCAGCATCGCCGGTACAGCCATCCCGATCCTGTTTAAGAAGTTAAATGTGGATCCGGCAGTCGCGTCAGGTCCCCTGATCACAACGGTCAACGACCTGGTTGCCGTAACCTCCTACTACGGTCTTGCATGGATCCTGTTGATCTATGTTCTGCATCTGTAGATTTCGGAAAAGTGTAATGTCCTTTGAACATTATTAAAAAGGTGCCGTCGCTCGGAATAATCCGTGTGCAGCACCTTTATTTTTGATTATTACTGTTGAAATTATGATTCCGGGCATCTTTACGTAACCGAAACCGGCTTCCCTGTTTCCAGTGATTCTGTGATTGCTTCCAGAATTTTAAGTACCGCAATGATATCCCCGGACGGCACCAGATCCGTCTTTTTGTGATTTCTAACGCAGTCCGCGAAATACTCCACTTCTCTCCTGTAAGGATTATATGATTCCGGTCCAAGGGCCTGCGGTTTCTTTCCGGTCTCATAAAGAATGAGCCCGTCCGCACGGTCCTCCCTGCCATCTCTCAGATAAACCTCCCGGTTCAGATACTCAACTGACGCCCGGTCACCGCAGATCCTCACATTGGTGGAAAACGGATAGGCTCCCGTCATATCCATGAAGCCCTCCGCCACTGCAGAAACTCCGCAGGCAAACCGAATGACCGTGGAAACATTGTTGTAGCAGCCGGACGGCTCTTTCCTTCCGGCCGAATACACCTCAGCTACTTTTCCGAAAACATGGTACAGGTAATCAATGTCATGGATATTCAGGTCATAGAGGCCGCCGCCCGATTTCTCAGGATCTCTGTGCCACTCGGTCCATGTAGGATGGGAAGACAGCCTGTTTATGTAGACATTTTTGATCTTCCCAAGAGAGCCGTCAACGATCAGTTCCCTGATTTTTACATACTCCGACCAGAAACGGACCACCTGCATGACCATTATGGGAACTCTGTTTACCTCTGCAGATGCAAACAGATGCCTTGCCGTCTCCGACTTCAGAACAAACGGTTTCTCGCACATGATCGAAATCCGGTATTCAAGCGCCTTTTCCACCATTTCCTTATGGGTAAACGTGGGCGTACAGATGAGAACCGCGTCCGGCTGTTCCGAACAGAACATGGTCTCCACTTCCGTGTAGTAGGGAACCGCGTATTCTGCCGCCATGTGCCTGCCTTTCTGAGTATCACGCCCGGCAATTGCCGAAAGCTTCACGGTCTTAGATTCTTTTAACGCCTCCGCGTATGTCCTGCAGATGGAACCGGGGCCGATCGCCGCAATCCGGAACATATCCATTCCTCCGTCCTTTTATTTTAAATTTGCTTTTGCGTCAAAATCAAAATCATGATCCAGCGGGAACAGCGGACGCGGAACCTTCTCATAATGAAGAGTCTTCAGATCTTCATTTGTGCTTCCCTTGGTGAGAACCAGAATCGCTCTCTTCGCAAATGCCTCGTGCTCTTCACCCAGATATCCCAGCTTGCATACAACGATCGGTGCCTCAGCAGGATTCAGACCCATGTCCAGATATACCTTCGGGCTCGCATAACCGATATGCTTTTCCGCAAGGATCACATCCACATTGTGGGTGCGGAAAACAGCCACGTCACTGGGGTTGCCGCCAAAGCCGGTCCAGTCCTTCACATACTTCATCACAACGCCGGTGGCTGTGATCGGTGTCGTTGTCTTTGTATCAAATTTCGCACCGAAGGTCAGCGTTACCTCCTGACCGACTTTACCCTCGCAGGCCTTTGTGGCCTCCGGGTCATAGAAGCCGCCGTAGAGAACCGGATTCTTTAAGTCTTTCGTTCTCTCGTCGTTCATAATCATCTTTAAAAGTTCAGTACAGTCGGAGGAAGATCCTGCCGTGGGGTTGTCTCCGGAATCAGACAGGAATACCGGATACTGTCCCTTTGCGATGGAATCAAACGCCTGGTCAAGTGCCTCAGCCTCATGGTATGCCTCGGTCTGGAAGCAGAACTCGTCCTTCTTGGACCAGATAAATTCAGCCAGACGGACTGCCTCTTTGTTGGCCAGTTCCTGATCGTTGGCAACAACATAAACCGCAACGGAGCTGTCCTCATTGTCCGCCCACGGGAAGCCCATCAGATAGGAAGCCGCAAGGATTCCTTCCTTCTTCTCGGTCTCTCTCAGTTCTTTGATCAGAGTAATCATCGGTTCCACCGTTGTGGAAGACTGCTCACCCGCAATGATAATCGGCACTCTCACCCAGGCGGATTTTGCCTGAACACCGTGATCAAGAGCCTCGATTGTCATTCTGGCGGCATGCTCGCCGGTCTCCGTGCAGTCCGTATGCGGTGCACATTTATATCCTACGAAACCATCACAGTTCTCATGCATTCTGTCTGTCATGGTCGTATGCATATCAAGAGAAGCAAAGATCGGAATATCCGGGAAAAGAGCTCTGAGTTCTTCCAGAAGATATCCCTCTGCCTCGCCCTGTCCTTTCACTCTCATGGAACCGTGCAGGGAAAGCGTTATAGCGTCAAGCGGTTTC
>JALEWG010000143.1 GCA_022788065.1 Lachnospiraceae bacterium
ATGGATCCTTCTGCTGAGGACCGGGAGCGCCTTCAGCGTTTCAGCGAGAGACATGACCAGGCAGCCTACAAAAATTCCGACTGAGACTCCCCATACTGCAAGCATAAATATCCCGCCCGGAAGGCGCAAAGTTCCATAGAGATCCATAATATTTCCTGTGACACCGCCCAGAATCAGGAGTGTCTCATACAGCAGAATATGGCCGGAGGTGCCGCTTGCAAAGATCAGGCGGGGGAATACGCCGATGATCGCAAGGAACGCAAAGATTCCCGCTGCGATTACCCCGCCCGCGCTGAGTCCTGCCAAAAAAAGCAATGTCTGCTTAAGAAACATCGGTTCCGGTCTCCTTTCTCCCCTGATTCCTGATCAGTGCCTTATTCAGATTTTCCTCATAGAGGCGCATCTCCACCTCAATGGGCGTCGGATCCACCGTGATCTTCCAGGAGGCAAAATGATTAAAGAAGAGCAGGATTCCGAGTGCAAGTCCGACGGAATAGGAAAGCTCCAGGACTGTGGTGCCGTCTGATTCCAGGCCTGTCACAAGCCGGTACAGATTCGCGAAAACCTGTGACACATTGGCGTCATTGTTGAATGTCATGATCGCAAATGCAGCGCCGCAAAACGCCACGACCGCCACAACTGCAGTTTTGAACCACTGGAACAGCTTTCGCCCTCCGGCATCCGGGCGGTATTTTACAACAAAATCCGCTTCCCCCAGACTGTTGATCTGAATATTTTTTTCTTCCGCCTCCGCCTTCGCAAGAAGTTCCACAACACTGCCCACATACGTCTGAACCCGTTTTCGGCCCACAGTCCCGGCAATTTTTCCGTCCGGGTTTTTGAAGGAAGTTACTTTCATCGCCTTCAGTTTTGCCTCAACCGTCCGGTTCTGACAGTGTATTTCCGCAATATCCTTTAACCGTACGTCCGGCTCATAGACTTCTGTGATCTGGGAAACCTTTAAATAAACGGTGTCGCTGTTCACATGATCACCAGCCTTTCTGCCGCATCAAACGTCTGCTTCACCAGTGTCCCATCCGTCAGGCTGTCTGAACCCGACACACAGAACAACAGATACCAGGCCACAAGTCCGAGAATCGCCAGAAGTGCCAGCACCGCCAGAAACTGCAGTCCGTTTTTTAAAGAATTCATCGCGCACTCCTCTTTTCCTGTTTTTACAGACATTATGCGCGTTTTTATCTTTTTTATGCACAGCGCTTTTGTCCGTATGATTTTTCTCCGGCGTGTTTATCCTTTTAGCTTCTCCCGCAGCTCTTTTAATATCTTTTTTTCCAGCCTCGACACCTGTACCTGGGAAATTCCCAGTCCGGACGCCACTGCTGCCTGTGTCTTATTCTCAAAATAACGCTCCACGATAATCTGCTGTTCCTGCGGTCTGAGTCCGCGGATCAGTTCCTCCAGTACCATCCGGTTCAGGAGCTTTTCATTCTCTGATCCGGTCTCTGCGATCCGATCGATCAGACAGCCGGCGCTCTCATCCTCACGGCTGACCGGTCTGTAGATGGACTCCACCTCCGCTCCTGCCTCAAGCGACGCAGCAACTTCCTCACGGCTGGCTCCGACTGTCTTCGCAATTTCCTCCAGAGTCGGTTCCCGCCCCAGGGAAAACTCCAGCTTCTCTCGCGCTGTCCCGATCTTCACAGACAGCTCCTTGAGCGGCCTGCTGACCTTGATCATACCATCATCTCTCAAAAACCGTCTGATCTCCCCGGTAATCATCGGAACGGCGTAGGTGGAAAGCTTTACATCTAAAGTCAGATCGAAATGATCGATGGCTTTCATCAGACCGATACATCCGATCTGGAACAGATCCTCCGGCTCATATCCTCTCCCTGCAAACCGTTTTACGATACTCCAGATCAGCCCCATGTTCTCTGTGACCAGACAGTCTCTGGCCTCTTTATCCCCCTGATGTGCACGTTTTATGTACTCCATGGTGTCTATCATGGGATCACCTGCCGATTTTCTTTCTCATGGTCACGCTGGTTCCTTTCCCCGGCGCCGAGATTACTTCCACCTGATCCATAAAGGCTTCCATGAAGGAAAAGCCCATCCCTGAACGCTCTTCCGGTTCCGTGGTAAACATGGGTTCCATCGCCTGTTCCACATCTGCGATTCCCACGCCTTCATCACTGATGGTCAGTGTCAGAATGTTTTCCTCAATCGCAGCCTCCAGCGTGATGATCCCCTCTCCGTTCCGATATCCGTGAATCACCGCATTGGTGACTGCCTCGGATACTGCCGTTTTTATGTCGTCAATTTCCTCCACGGTCGGATCCAGACGCGCGGCAAACACTGCCACGACAACCCTGGCAAACTCCTCGTTCTCCGACCTGCTCTCCATTTTCATGGTCATGATTTCTCTTTTTTTCATCGCTTCAGACCTCCTGGCGGTAAATCGCCTCTTCCTTTGACTCATATTGGTTCATGAGGCTCATCATTCCGCCGATTCTCAGCACTCTGAGGACCTGCGGACAGGCACCGTAAAAGCACACGGTTCCGCCTCCCGATTTTATCTGCTTGTACCGGTTAAGCAGTACCCCGATCCCCGAGCTGTCCATGAACTTTGTCCTGGTAAAGTCGAAGATCAGCTTTGTAATGTAATTCTCCGACAGAAGCAGATCTGTCTCATATCTCAGATTCCGGCAGTTATGATGATCCAGCTCCTCCGGCATATGTATAATCAGTGTCTGTCCCTTTGCTTCATAGAGAAATGAAATTTCCATAATAAACCTCCCTGTCTGATTTTTGAAAACAAAAAAGAGACTTCACATAGTCTTCTTCTGTAAAGTCTCTTTTCTGATATTGATCTTTTGTATTGTTCGCTTAATAACCGCGTTCTTCCTTCGCGCGCACCGCAGCTTCCGAGTCGGCAAAGTTCATGATGACCTGTCCAAACAGCCGATCCGCCGTCTCCTCATCACCCTTTGCCTTATAAATCATTGCCATTTGTAAGATGATCTGCGGGTTTCTGTCATTAAGTTCCATATATTTTTCATAATACCGAAGCGCAGTATCTGTGTCTCCCGCCTCCGTGGCGGCTGCCGCCATGGACTCTAAAATATCCGGTGCTGCAACTTCCATGTCTGTGCGGATCTCATCGAGAATCGTCTGCATGTTTTCATCTGTGATCTTTGAGGGATCCATATCAATATAGAGCCTCACTGCTGCCAGCGTATCGCCTTTCCGGTATGCCTGCAGAATCTCTGCCAGTGTCCGGTACTGTGCCATAATGCTGTCGGTATCTCCCTGTATACTATTCAGTCTCTCCTTCGCATCAGTAAGCTCCTTCTCGGTCTCCTCCGCCTGTGCCTTAAGCCTTGTGATCTCCTGGTTGGCAAGGTTCAGCTTATCGGTGTATGTACGCATTTCCTGATTATGCTCATAATTCATGGAGCGCTCTCTTGCGGGCATAATCATAAAGAGTACCACGATCACGCCGAGAATCAGACCGATCCCGATGTTGATGATCGACTGCCAGCCCGTGTTTTCCTTGTAAGTGGGCGGAAGAATGACGTCATCGTCCTGCATTTCCCGGTGGGAAAACGCGTTTTTCAGTTTCCGCTTCTCCACATCGGCTTTCCCGGTTTTGGATTTCACATATTCCATATACCGCTCAGCTCTGCGGTTGTTTTTATCGATCTGAAGCACTTTATATAAAGATTTGCCCGCCTTGACAAAATCCTCATGCTCCATGTAAAGCAGTGCCAGAAGCAGATGTGCCTTGACGAAATTCGGCTTCTCCTCCACGATTCTCTTTAGCTGCAGGACCGCCAGATCATCGCTTCCGTTCTGGGCATGGATCAGCGCCTGATTGTATTTCCTGATCGTCTGGCTGGCAACCTCCAGCTTACCGGGCTTTCTCTGGACCTCATCGAGATAATAGTCCGCCCGGTTGTTCTCCGGCTGCAGATTGATGCTGATCACCCACTGCACCAGAGCATCGGAGGTCTCCCCCATCTCATAAAAGATCAGCCCCAGAAGATTCCTGGCATCCGTATGGTACTTATTTAACTGCAGAGCACGCTTTAAACACTCCGACGCACCGGAGAGATCGCGCTCCCTGGCAAGTTCCAGGCCGCGATTATAAAAGCTGTTGGACGCGTACTGGATTTTCTGTATATAGTCCATATATTATTTTTCCTTTATTTCCTTTAAGAGCTCCATCACAATATCTGCCATATCCGTAAGGTCACTCTTCACGATCGTCTCGCTTACGGCCTCAACCTCCAGGCTCGGCTTGAAGCGCTCGATCTCCTCCTCAAAATTAATCATGTTTATCCTTCCCGGCTGTCATTTCAGCCACCACAGCCTTCACTTCTCCTGCCAGATACAGAGAACCGGCAATGAACGCCAGGTCCTTCTCCCTCTTTTCAGAAAGCAGTCTTCGAACTGCCTCCGCGGTCGTCTCCAGACACTTGATTTCTGTCCCGTTTCCAAGCATTTCCTCTGCGGTCCGATGAAGTTCCGGAAGGGAGAGCGCACGGTAGGAATCCATCCGCGTGAGTATACAGAAATCCGGTTTCAGTGTCTCTCCGATCTCTGAGAGCATCTCCCTGTAATCCTTATCGGCAGCCACCGCAAAGATCAGCCACACCCGGCCTGCCCTGTCTCTGCGGTTTTCGCATATCATGCACGCCGCTTTTAAGAATTCCCGAATTCCGTCTTCGTTATGTGCGCCGTCCAAATAGATCCCGGGGAGGATCTGCTCCATCCTTGCGGGCCATATTGTCTTTTTTATACCTTCACGGATCTGCTCCGCTGTGACCGGAAGACCGGACCGCTCCAGCGCCCGCACGGCAAGTGCCGCGTTTTCGGCCTGATACGGAGCCGCAAACGGAACGGTCAGATCGATCGGCTCTCCGTCAAACGGGACCGAGATCCGGATTGCGCCATCCCGGAAGGTAAACGGCACCTCTGACACTTCCTCCGCAGGGCTTTCCATGGAAGTCGCAGTATTTTCAATCACCTGTTTCGCGCAGCCGCCGTCATAAACCACAGGACAGCCCCGCTTGATGATCCCGGCCTTGTGCCACGCGATCTCCTCCACAGTTTTTCCGAGGAATGCTGTATGGTCAATGCTGATGGAGGTAATGACAGAAACGATCGGCTTTTCCACCGCATTCGTTACATCAAAGCGTCCTCCCATACCCGTTTCCAGAACCGCGGCGGATACCCCGGCTTCCCGAAAGAGTACCATCGCCATATAAAACAGGAACTCGAAGTATGTCGGGTGCACACCGCCCCGCTCCTGCCACCGGACAGAGGCTTCAAAGACCGTTTCAAACGCCCGGTCAAACGCATCTTTTTCGACCATCTCGCCGTTTACCAGAAACCGCTCCCGGATATCCACCAGATGCGGCGAGATGAACGTTCCGGTCAGGATTCCTGCCTCCCTGAGGCATGAGGTAATCATCGCGCAGACGGATCCTTTTCCATTCGTTCCCGCCACATGGATGACCGGAAAACACCGGTCGGGATTCGAAAGTCCGGACAGGAACTTCCGGATCGTTTCCAGACTGCTCTTTTCTCTGGCAAAGGATGGGATCCTGTCCAGGTACTCCTCCGGCGATTCACCGTTTCTTCTCATCATCTGTAACCCCTCCGTCTCTCAATCATACCGAAAATCTGTCCCGCTTGCAACAAAAACCCTTCGTCCGGAATCCGCCCTGTTCGACAGGAGGATTCCGGTGTCCGGGTTTTCCAAAGTCCCGACTCCAAAGATTCGGGCACATTCTGGATTCTTTTATCTGAAAAGCTGCGCCAGACGTTCCTTAACCTGCTCCATCATCTGCGCATATTTTTCCTGCTTCGCCTTTTCTTCGTCGATCTTGGACTGCGGAGCTCTGCTTACAAACTTCTCATTGTTCAGCATTCCGTTTACACGGGCCAGCTCCTTAGTCAGGCGTTCTTCCTCCTTCTTCAGGCGCTCGATCTCCTTCTCGATATCAACCAGTTCCGCAAACGGCATATAAATAGAAGCCTGATGGATCACTGCGGATACCGCGTCTTCGGAGATACCCGTCTTGTCCGTCTGAACCATAACATCGCTTGCATATCCCAGTGTCGCAAAGAACACTTTACTGTTTTCAAAGATTTTGCGGACTTCCTCACTCTCGGAAACAACGAAAACCTTTGCCTTTCTGCTCGGTGGTACATTCATGGATGTACGGACATTCCGGATCGCGCGGACTGCTTCCTTGATCGTCTCAACGGCGTGCTCATCCTCAGCGAAGTTCCACTCCTCCTTAAACTCCGGCCAGCTGGAGATCATGATGGACGGTTCCTCATCCTGGAGATTGCAGAAGATCTCCTCTGTGATAAACGGCATGAACGGATGTAACAGCTTTAAGGAGTTGATAAGAACCGTCTTTAACGTCCAGATCGCAGCTGCCTTTGTTGTATCATCGTCGTTCCAGAGACGTGGCTTCACCATCTCGATGTACCAGTCGCAGAATTCCTCCCAGATAAAATCATATACCTTCTGGAGAGCAATTCCCAGCTCGTACTTGTCCATGTTCTCCGTAACTTCCTTCGCCAGGTCGTTGACCTTGGAGAGAATCCACTTATCAGCCATAGTAAGGTCTGTAAGAGCAACCTCCTTCGCAGGCGCCTTCTCAATATTCATCATGATGAAACGGCTGGCGTTCCATACCTTGTTCGCAAAGTTTCTGCTTGCTTCCACTCTCTCCCAGTAGAAACGCATATCGTTGCCCGGCGCGTTGCCGGTCATCAGCGTCATGCGGAGTGCGTCTGCACCGTACTTGTCGATCACCTCCAGCGGATCAATTCCGTTACCGAGAGATTTACTCATTTTGCGTCCCTGGGAATCGCGAACCAGTCCGTGGATCAAAACCGTGTGGAACGGGCACTCACCGGTCTGCTCCAGTCCGGAGAATACCATACGGATTACCCAGAAGAAAATGATATCGTATCCCGTTACAAGGACGTCTGTGGGATAGAAATACTTCATCTCCTCCGTGTCCTTCGGCCAGCCGAGCGTTGAGAACGGCCATAATGCGGAGGAGAACCAGGTGTCAAGCGTATCCTCATCCTGTTTAAAACGGGTACAGCCGCACTTCGGACACTTCTCCGGCATTGCCTTGGCAACGACCATCTCACCGCACTCCTCGCAGTAGTATGCCGGGATTCTGTGACCCCACCAGAGCTGTCTGGAGATACACCAGTCACGAATTCCCTCCAGCCAGTGAAGATACGTCTTCCCGAAGCTTTCCGGAACAAATTTCAGCTGTCCGCTCTTCAATGCCTCGATGGCCGGTTTTGCCATCTCGTCCATCTTAACGAACCTCTGGGGTTTCACCATAGGCTCAACCGTCGTACCGCAGCGGTCATGGGTGCCTACGTTATGTGCATGCGGAACGACCTTCACTAAAAGGCCCTGTTCCTCCAGATCCTTCACCATGGCTTTTCTCGCCTCATAGCGGTCCATGCCGAAATACTTGCCCGGTACATTGATGGTCGCGTCATCATTCATGATGCAGATCTCCGGAAGGTTGTGGCGTTTTCCCACCTCAAAGTCGTTGGGGTCATGGGCCGGAGTGATCTTTACACAGCCGGTACCGAACTCTTTATCTACGTACGCGTCCGCGATCACCGGGATCTCACGGTCGGTTAACGGAAGCTTCAGCATCTTTCCGATCAGTTCCTTATATCTCTCATCATCCGGATTTACCGCAACGGCGGTATCGCCGAGCAGCGTCTCCGGTCTTGTGGTAGCGATCTCCACGAACCGCCCCTCTTCTCCCACGATCGGATAATTGATGTGCCAGAAGAAGCCGTTCTGCTCCTCATGTTCCACTTCCGCGTCAGAAATGGAAGTCTTGCAGACCGGACACCAGTTGATGATTCTGGATCCCTTGTAAATATAGCCTTTTTCATAAAGTCTTGTGAATACTTCCAGTACCGCGTCCGAGCAGCCCTCGTCCATGGTGAATCGCTCTCTGTCCCAGTCGGCGGAAGATCCCAGCTTGTGAAGCTGTCTGATGATTCTGGTTCCGTATTCATCCTTCCATTTCCATGCTTCCTTCAAAAATCCTTCACGACCAAGGTCATTTTTATCGATTCCCTCTTTTTTCAGCTTGTCGATGACCTTAACTTCCGTTGCGATGGCCGCATGGTCGGTACCCGGCTGCCACAGAGCCTCATATCCCTGCATTCTCTTATAACGGATCAGGATATCCTGCATGGTGTTATCCAGCGCATGTCCCATGTGGAGCTGACCGGTAATGTTCGGCGGCGGCATCACGATCGTAAACGGCTTTTTGCCCTCCCTTTTTCCGCGCTCCGCATCCGCGTGGAAGTACTTGTTATCCAGCCATTTCTGATAAAGACGCTCCTCAATATCCGCCGGATTATATGTCTTTTCCAGTTCTTTCATAATTGTTTTCTCCTTTCCTCTTTCGCTGTTCTGCTTCTTACAGAAACCGGACATTCTTTACATCTGCTTTCTTACCACCCGGTATTCATCGTCCGGCTGGTAATAAGGACATGAAAAATCCGCTCCCCGCAGGAAGGCTGACATCTCATCTTCATCCAGGTCTGCCTCGCAGACGTAATACTCATATTCTTCGTCATACGCATAGAACGTACAGCTCTCACAGCTTCCCGACTCTTTTTTTGCTCTTTTATTCATGGTACACCGCTTCCATTTCAAAGGCTGCATAGGTTGTCCCCTTATACTCCAGATAATCCGGAATATATTCTTTCACTGCAAAGCCTGCCGCCTCATAACATGCCTTCGCCTGAGGATTGTTTTCAAATACTCCGAGGGATACCTTCCTCATGCCCAGGATCCGGAACGCATACGTCAGTATCTGTCCGATCATTTCCTTTCCGTATCCTTTGCCGCGGACCTTCGGGTCCATGACGATAAATCCGATGCGGACGGAACCCTCCTCATAATCGGCGAGACGCATGAGATAATGTCCCACCGGCACTCCGTCTCCGTCAAGAGCTGTCATAAGCCAGCCTCTTTCTTCCTTCAGACACCACTCTCTGAAATACTCATCGAGTTCGCCGGCAGTGAGCGGAAAAGAGAACTTGCCGCAGCTCCATTTCACAAACACAGTCTCATCCGCGTCTTCCCACCATTCCAGCAATTTCCGGGTATCTGCAGGCTTATACGGTCTTAATCGAATCATACAGTCACTCCTTCTTAAGCCATCGCGGAGCGTTTTTTGTCATAGGAAGGATTTTCCTATGACATGAAAAAAACCCTCTGCATTTCTGCAAAGGGCGAAATATCCGCGTTACCACCTTTATTCACCGGCAAAAAATATCCGGCAATCTCGTTTCGGGCGTTAACGGACCCATCCGTGAGCAGTTACTTTCCCTTTCGCCGCCCAGGCTCAAAAGCTACCTTCTGTATCCACATCCCGAAACTGTCTTTCAGCCTTTGAACAGTTCTCTCTGACGGAGCCGGATCCATACTCCTCTTTTTCAAAGCCTTTTTCTGTATATCCGGTCAGGCAATGTATCGCGTTTCCGACCGGGTAAATTAACTATAGTAGAATCCGGTCCGCTTGTCAAGTGTTCTTGTATGATTTTTCCGTCCTGTTTTCTCCGTATACCGTCAGTACATGAAGATCGGAGCCATGGGACCGACCGGCAGGCCCGCAAAATACCAGACGGCAAGCATGATGATCCAAGCTCCCAGAAAGCAGACCGAATAGGGAAGCATCATGGAGATCATGGTCCCGATTCCGGCCTGTTTATCATACTTTCTCGCAAAGGCCACGATCATCGGGAAATATGCCATGAGCGGCGAGATGATGTTGGTGGCAGAATCGCCGATCCGGTACAGGCACTGGGTAAACTCCGGACTGATTCCGAACTGCATCATGAGCGGCACAAAGACAGGCGCCATCAGCGCCCATTTCGCACTTGCAGACCCCATGATCAGGTTGAGAAATGCCGACAGGAGGATGAATGCTGCCATGAGAGGAAATCCAGTGACACCCGCTGCCTTTAATGCCTCCCCTCCGTTCACCGCGATGATCGACGCCAGGTTGGAATAGCTGAAATAGTCGATAAACTGGGAGGCCACAAACGCGAGAAGTAAATAATCACCGAGACCCGACAGTGCTTTTGCCGCAATGGAAGCAATATCCCGGTCAGATTTTACCGTACCGGCAGCCACGCCGAAAACGATACCGGGGATCAAAAAAAACAGCATCAGCAGAGGAATCAGACCGTTCATAAACGGCGATTTTACGATACTCCCTTCATTTCCTCGCAGGATTCCGTTTTTCGGGATCACAAAAAGCATGATCACCGCCGTGTAGACCAGGACAGATAATCCGGCAATCCGGAGTGCTTTTCTCTCTTTCTCATTTAACGGCTCCATGGAGAGTCCCTCTCCGTGATATTCCCCTGCCCGCGGAATGATGATTTTTTCTGTCACAAGAGTCCCCACCGCTACCAGCATAGGCACGGACGCCACCGTGAAAAAATAATTGGCCGTGGGAAGCACCTCGTAGGAGGGATCAAAAAGACCCGCGGCTTCCTGTGTGATGCCTGCCAGAAGCGGATCGATGGTGCCAAGGACCAGATTTCCGAGATAGCCCGCCGACACACTGGCAAACCCGCAGTACAAACCCGCCAGAGGATTTTTTCCGAATCCCATAAACACTACGGCGCCCAGAGGGATCAGAACCACATAGCTCACATCACCTGCCACGTTGGACATGACTCCGATAAAAATGAGTACGGCTGTCACCAGATTTTCAGGCGCCGCCATCACCGTTTTTCTCATAACCGCATCCACGAGTCCGCATCCTTCGGCCACGCCGACACCGATCATGCTCACAACAACCGTCCCTAACGGCGCAAAGCCGGTAAAGTTGCTCACGACACCGGTCAGCATATGGATCAGTCCTTCCCGCGAAAGGAGCGAGACCGCAGCCGCCGTCTTTTTCGTGACCTCACCGGTCTGTGCGTCTACAGACTGAAACGTGACGGAGAGACCGGCTCCGGCACAGAAAGCCGAAATAACCGCCAGAAAGACCGTAAGGATCACAAAAATAGTAACCGGGTGGGGAAGCGCGTTCCCCACCCGTTCAATTCCATCCAGAAAACCGGAGAAACCATTCTTTTTTCCTGCCATTCCCTGTTTTCCTCCTAACTTTAGGAATTACACGCTTAAGAATCTTCTCTTCCAGTTTACCCATATTTCAGAAAAACTCTCATGACCGGACTGTTTTTTTCAATCAGATCATTTTCCGGTACTGATATTTCCAGTTGTTGACAAGCTCGCCGGCCTCCGCCAGACGCTTGATCGGATCCTTTTCAAAGATCTGCCTGATCCTTGTCACGGCAGACGCCTCCTCTGCTTCCTTCCGGATCGCCTCCAGTTCTTCATCCCACTGTTTTGTCTCTTCCTTATTTAGAACCTCACTGTAACGCTCCTTCATGGTGAGCTCAGGCTCCAGACGGGTAAGAAAATACATGCGTTTTAAATATATTCTGTCGTTCTTTTCATTCCAGGCGCAGTCATAGGCGTACATGGCTTTCTGATAGCAGAACAGTTTTGCGTAGCAGGCTGCGATATTGTTCCAGATCCTGCTCTTAAAATCCCCTGAAAGCCGGCTTCCTCTGCCCGGTTCCAGAATCTTTTCATACATGGAGACAGCCTTTCCGAAAAGATTCAGGCTGTAGTAATAATCCGCCCTACGCTTCGCATATTCGTCCTCCGGCAGTTTTCTCAGATTGGAAATTGTCTGGCGATACCTCGCCTGTTCCTGCGGCGTGTAGTATGCACACTCTGAGAGGATCAGGAACAGCAATTCGTCCGACGGTCCCCGGCTATCCAGCCATTTTTCGATCCGCTCTGCCAGAAACGGCATACAGAGTCCTGTACGCAGAAACTCCGCCAGATTCTGATTGACAAAATCCTCCATCACCAGCAGTGGATGGTGATAAATGACATAGCATAGCTCCTGGGAAGAATAGATGTGTATTCCCAGTTCCTCGATAAAATACGGGGAAGGTACCGGTTCCTGTCTGCATAAAAGTAAACTCATACCATTACCTCCTGACGGATCGCCGCGTCTGTTTTCGGAAACAGCTCCCCGAATCCGCGGTCCACGATTTTGACTGCCATGGTCTTCTCATCGAGGAATCCCACTGCGATCCGGACTCTCGTCGTTCGGTTGGGGCGTTTCGGAAATCCCTCTAACGGAATCCTGACCACACGCTTCTGTTTCGGATCCTGATGCGGTGTGATGGTCAGTTCGATCTCATCCTGATCATCCAGAATGACTTCCAGAACACTTCTGGCCTCGTACCAGCTTTCGCCGGCTGACGCAAGCGCGATCTGTACTTTCGTATCCCGCTTCATAACCTCCATGGATACTGTCGATTTCAGCTTCCCCTCACAGATACAGATAAACGGGTAGGATGTTCTCTCATGCAGGTAATCTTCCGCCTTGAATGCGGCTCCTCTCGCAAACAGCGACGGTTCCACAAACACACGGCGGCGATTGCACACCTGTTTCATAAAATCCGGCGCCCAGTCGGTCTTTGAAAATCCCTTTCCTGTCAGAAATACCGACGAAAACAGTTTTTTCTTCAGAAATCTGTCGCCGCAGGCACAGAGGATCCGGTCCGCCATCCTGGCGCCGGAAGGGGTTTCCAGCACGTTCAGACTGAAGGCCTCCTCCAGATTTTCCTCCTCCGCAATCGCAGTCATCTGTCTGGGGCCGCGCGTCACCTTCAGTTCGTAATAGCAGAGTTCCTCGTCTGACAGAGAAAACATCCCCACCTGTCCGCCCCAGACATCTCTCCTCTGGCTTAACACATAGTACACAAAGCATTCCGTGCGGCTCACGATATGGATATGTTCTTTTGATATGCCGAGATATTCCGCACAGCCCACCAGTTCATCCATCAGCTTCATTTCCATGTTTTTCAGGGAGATCACAAGCTCCGCTGCCGGAACTTCCGGATATTCCGCCCGGATCATGTCAAACAGCTTTTCCAGATATTTTCCAAGTAACCAGACTCCGCCGTATTTCACCGAAGAAATGGTGGCTGTTCCGTCCTTCAAAGCCAGACTTAACAGCTTGTCAACAATGACGCCCTCGCCCACCAGCGTGTATTTAAATGCTTCCTCACCGATCCACCAGTCTTCTTTCGTTTTCTTTCTGCAAATGACGGTGGGAAGAATCCAAGTCTCCTCACGCCCCAGGACAGCCGCCTGAGTGTACGTGTCACAGAGATCAATTCCAATTATCAGCTTCTCCATCTTTTCACCCTAAACTCCTATAGCAGCGGGAACAGTTTTTCCGCTGCCAGGTTATCTGTCACATAGCCTGTCATCGCTTCTTTCAGCTTCCTGTCCTCTTTCATCCCCAGATAAAGGCTCATGGAATTCAGACAGGAAAAACGGTTTCGTTTGTCGCCTGCCGGAACCTCTACACAGGAAATCTCACCCTCGGCTTTCTTTGCCGCCGTGCCGTTCTCTTCCTCCCAGACCTCATACTCCATGATCTCACCCTCAAACAGAAGCTTCTGACGGATATAGATGCCCTTATATATCATCCGGAACTCTTCCTCATGGAATTCCTCCTCGTCCGGAAGGATTCTGATTTTTAACACCGGATGCCGGTCCGGACTCCCGTGATATTCAATGATTTCCTTGTCCATGATATCACCGGGGATATCCGCGTACGGCGCAAGCTTCCGGAAATAGGCAAAAATGAACCCCTGCCCGGTCAGTACAGCCATCACACGCCTGCAGAGCCTTCCCTGTTCCTCCGTGAGTGCGGGCAGTCCGGAATAAAATTTCGTAAGTGCCAGCAGATAGATCTCCGGTACCTTTCGTATCTCCGTACTGGACGAAACGGCTCCCTCCAGATAAGCGAACACCCGGTCTCCGGGAACCACGTCCTTAAGGAAATATCCCACACATTTCACAGTAAAATATGCACGGACGATCACATCTCCCGTTTTCTTCCGGCTGGCATAAAAATCAAACACCGTGTCCAGATGCCTGTCATTGCCCGTAAACAACATCTGAGCCAGAAGCCGTTCCTCCAGATCATACGTCTCCACATGTTCTCTGACTGCCTGGACCAGAATTCTGTACATGGCCCCGCATGTCCCGTTGTAATGCTCACAGAGATAGTCGAGGATCACACTGTCCGCGTGACCTCCCGCGAACACACGGTATGCAAGGTGAAGGAGGAGCTCGTCCTCGTCGAACAGCTTCTGTAAGATCATGCGGCTGCACAGTTTCAACAGCCTCTTGACGCGGATGCCGTCCTCTCCGTATTCCCGGATCATCTCATAAGCTTCCGCAAAATAATTCTGCGTGATCAGCGTCTCACAGACATCGATCCGCTTTTCTCTCGAAAGTTTTTTCTTATCCAGGCGGAGCAGACAGTTTCCGCTCTCCTCCGCCATGGTCTCATCCTCACTCTGTACCTGCTTTTTATAGAAAGCGAGGATCCGTCCAAGCATCTGCTGCTGGCAGAGCGGCCTGATCTCAAATGTATCCAGCGCCTGTTCCAGGATCTTCACCTCGTCTGCGATGATCTCCTCTTTCTTCATAATCTCCTGGCAGGCCCGCATTTTAAGCATCGGGTGATCCGGATCGATCTCAAAGCAACGCTCGATCAGTTCCGGTTCATCCATAACCGGCTCCGTCGTATAGTCCACATCCATATACCGGTTCCCGTATGCATCCTGAAACAGAATCACACAGTTGTCAAAAAACAGCGGCACATAGGCAGCGTTGTTCTGCAGCACATAGGCATCCTCTCCGGCAGTCATCTCATTGCACACGATCACATATTTCATGGCGCTGTCGCTGCATACGATCCGGTTGGATTTGAGAATTGCCGGCAGGACTTCCGCCATCTGACGGTCGATGATCTCACGGTAGATCATCCGCCTGTATATCACGGCGAGATTACTGTTGATATGTGACTGGAACAACTGCTCCATGGCAAACTGCTCCATCGGCCGCTCGTAGGACCGGTACAGAGAAGTTCCGGGTTCCACATGCTCCAGAATATTCCGGTACAGCACGGAACGGCTGTACTGGTCCAGGTGACTGTGTTCATAGGAAAAGTATAAAAGTACCTGTTTTGGCAGCTTTCTGTCATAATTTTTCGGAAGCGAGTAAAGATAATACTCGTAAAGCCTCGTGAGGCTGATTTCCTCCTCAATTCCCTTTTCATACCAGGAAAAGCTCGTTTCATTCCGCACATTGCCCTTGATCAGAAGGCAGCAGATCGCCGTCAGCATTTCCTTCGTCGGGAAACGTTCATAGAGGATCGAAAGAATCCTGTAATACAGCCGGTGGAAGAATTTCGCGCCGGAGGCCAGAGACGCTGTCGTTTCCGCAAGCGTCTTCCCGATCATTCCATGAACCGCACCGAAATAGAGCGCATGGATCTCAAACGACTCCATTGCAGTCAGAAGCTCCGGGTGCATGTCCAGAAGTCTGCATGTCTCAATATAGAGAAACGGACTGTGACAGCCGTTTTTAAATTGCTGACGGAAGCTGTCATAAAGCGCGCCCGGTTCATCGGACATCTCCGGTTCCAGCTTAAGAAGCAGCATCTGAAGATAGAATCTCCCTTTCCGATCGTCCAGTTTTCTGCGAATCAGCCGGATCACCGCATCCTTCTTCCCCGGATCGGGATCGATCCGATACTGGAGATACTGGTAGAAGCAATAAAGAGTTCCGAGCCGTTCCCTCTCCGCCACGATCTGCTCCGCGCATTCATCAAGACAGAGCGCTGCCTGGTCCGAACGTCCGGATTCCAGATATACTTCCGCCTGCAGGAGGGAGAGCACCATGGAATTCCCGTTTGCCCCCCGGATCGCGTCCAACTCCTTCTGCATTCGGTTGAGGATCATGGATTCCTCATAGGTACGGCTCTCCAGATCTTCTCTTAACTTCATATACCGACAGACTCCGGCCTTGCTGATGCCGTTCTCGCGTACCGGGTTCTCAGCGGAACCGCCCATGGCCTCAACCGGTATCACCGTATCACCGTGAGCTGTAATCAGACGGATCGCACCGAGATTCTTTCCTTTATGCATCCGCTCCGGATGAATCTTAAATCGAAGATCAAAGCGGTCATTCTCAAAATCCGCCTGCGTGATCACCTTCTTCGGAAGCTCGATAAAATCGCCGTCAGCCCTGACTTCCATATACAGATATCCCCAGGTATTCCTGGTCAGAACGATCTTATCGCCGATCACGTCAGAGAGACTGTCATACTTTTTCCGGGAAGCGGAAAGCGTCAGCTCAATGGGCTCCTTGACTCCCAGCGCCAGAAAAAATTCCTCCAGCGCATTCTGCCGGTTTCCATGTCCTTTTAATCCCTCATAGACCGTCCGGGCATGAGTGTCCTGCATAAACGGAGCCTCTGTAAAATCCCGGTACTCCATAAGACGGAGCGCCAGGTCCATGTCCTTTTGGGCCAGATCCGCAAAATCAGCAGCCGTCTTAAGTGTAGTGATCACACGCACCGAGGATGTCATTTCCACATGGAACACAAAAGGAATCTCCCTCTCCCCGCTGTTGGTCACAAGAAACAGAGATCCACGGATCGTATCCCCGTTTTCGCACCAGGAAGTGTCCACTTCATATGTAATATGATTTCTGAGCCCGCCGAACGCGCTGTTCAATACTTTCACCCGCGAATGGCTGGAATAAGCCAGACCTTTGATATACAGATTATTTTCACTGGAAACAAACAGTTCTCTTTTATATACAGTGTTACTCCCCAGCGTCTCCTCCACCGATTCCGGGGAAAGAAACAGTCTGGGAAGCTCCGCGTCCACAATTCCTCTTGCCAGACGGTTGATCCGTTCTCTCATAATACAATCACCCTAAAATTTTCATAGTGGTATTATCATATCACATTTTTAACTCAAATACACTACAAATTTCGACGAAAGTCCTCCTTTTTCTTTTTCGCCGCAGTGCAGTCCCTGCAAGGCTTTCTATGCCGGGAATGAAGTTTTTTATATAGTAAAAAAAGGCTTGAATCCCAATCCATAAACCTGTAAAATAGAAGTACGGTCTTTCCAGTATTTACAAAGGAGCAGTATTTATGTTATCAGATCCCATCACTTTATACAAACTCATGATTCTGTACATGCTCGGACATGTAAATTTTCCGCTGACCAATGCCCAGCTGACAGATTTCTTTCTTGAACATGAATACACCACCTATTTCACACTCCAGCAGGCGCTCAACGAACTGTGTGAAGCCGGCCTTGTGAAAATGGAATCTATCCACAACATCTCCCGCTATGAGATCACAAAAGAAGGGGAGGATACACTCTCCTTTTTCGGCAATAATATTTCTTCCGGTATTATCGAGGACATCGACACATACCTGAAGGAAAACAAATTCCGCCTCCGCAGTGAAGTCGGGATCATCTCCGATTTTTACAAATCGACAAATCAGGACTATATTGTCCACTGCGAAGTCCGGGAAGGAAAGGCTGTTCTGATCAATCTGGACGTTTCGGTTCCTGACAAGGAACAGGCGGAAATCATGTGCGGACACTGGAAAGACAGGAGTCAGGAAATCTACTCCTATGTCATGCGTACCCTGATGAAATCCCACTAGGAGGTATCGATGAAGAAAAATAAAAAGTCCCCGCTGCAGAAAAAGATAACCGCAGCAGGGAAAAAGATCAGGTTTCTTAAAATCAAACTGTATCTTCTCATGGTGCTTCCCGTGTGTATCCTCACGCTGGGAAAAGCTGTGATAAAAGAATATATCAGGATCCGCTTCTCTGATCCATCGCTATCCGGTCAATAAGCTCCCAGATCTCCTCACGTCCCTGTTTGGTTTCTGCCGAAAACGCAATCAGAATGTCTTCCTTCTCCATTCCGAGCCCGGTCCGAAGAAGCTTCACCTGCTTCTGGATCTGGCTCCTGTTGATCTTATCTAACTTCGTAGCAATGATCACCGGACGAAATCCGTTGTACACGATCCAGTCATACATGGTTTTATCATTGGCCGACGGCTCGTGACGGATGTCCACCAACAGGAACACACATTTTAACATTTTCGATTTGTGGAGATAATTTTCGATCATCTTCCCCCACTTTTCTTTTTCCGACTGGGATACCTTTGCGTAACCGTATCCCGGCAGATCCACATAGTACAGCTCGTCGTTGATATTATAGAAATTGATGGTCTGGGTCTTTCCGGGCTGCGCCGAAGTCCTCGCAAGCGACTTCCGGTTCATGAGCGCATTGATCAGCGATGACTTTCCCACGTTGGATTTCCCGGCGAACGCGAATTCCGGCTTTGTGTTCTCCGGAATTTTACTCGTCACGCCGCAGACTGTTTCCAGTGCCACATTTTTTATAACCATGGTTTCCTCCGTTCTGTCGGTCCTGTTTTCTAATCTGCAAATGCTTCCCGGATCACATCGTCCATGGATTTCACATATACGATCTCCAGCCCCTTCGTGATCTCCTTCGAAAGCTCGGCCATATCCGGCCGGTTCTTATCGGGTACCAGCACCTTTTTGATATGAGCCATTCTCGCAGCCAGTGTTTTCTCTTTCAGTCCTCCGATCGGCAATACCCGGCCGCGCAGTGTGATTTCACCGGTCATGGCCACGTCAGCTCTGACTTTCTTTCCTGTAACCGCGGAAAGCATTGCCGTTGCCATGGTAATTCCGGCAGACGGTCCATCCTTCGGAACCGCTCCTTCCGGAATATGCAGATGAATATCATGCGTGTCGAAGTAATCCTTCTCCACCGAGTACTTTTCGCTGACCGAACGCACATAGGTGAGGGCGATCTGAGCCGACTCCTTCATGACGTCACCCATCTGGCCCGTCATCAGAAGCTTTCCGGTTCCGGGCATCACATTGACCTCGATCTGCAATGTGTCGCCGCCCACGCTGGTCCAGGCCAGACCGCGGACGATTCCTACCTCATCCTCTTCGTTGGCTTCCTCGAATGTAATTTTTTCCTTTCCCAGATATTTTTCCAGGTTTCCTTCTGTCACACGCACGGAGGTTCTGTCCTTTTCCAGGAATTCCCATGCCGCTTTCCGGCAGAGTTCACCGATCCGGCGTTCCAGATTTCTCACTCCGGCCTCTCTTGTATAATTGTGGATGATCTTCTCCAGTGCCTTGTCACTGATCGACAGCTTTTCTCCTGTCAGACCGTTTCTCTCCAGCTGTTTGGGCACCAGATAGTTTTTCGCAATATGGAACTTTTCATTCTCTGTATAACTGGACACTTCGATCACTTCCATGCGGTCCAGAAGCGGTCCCGGAATCGTCTGCGTCGTGTTGGCTGTCGCAATAAAAAGTACATTGGAGAGGTCCATCGGAATCTCCACATAGTGATCGCGGAATTTTACATTCTGTTCCCCGTCAAGGACTTCCAGAAGCGCCGAGGAAGTATCTCCTTTATAATCGCTGGAAACCTTGTCGATCTCATCCAGAAGCATCAGCGGATTGGCCACACCGGCCTGGCGCATCGCCTCGGCGATCCGGCCCGGCATGGATCCCACATACGTTTTTCTGTGTCCGCGGATTTCTGCCTCATCGTGAATTCCTCCCAGACTGATCCTCACATACTTTTTCCCGAGAGCCCTTGCCACCGAGCGTGCGATGGAAGTTTTTCCTGTTCCGGGCGGTCCAACCAGGCAGAGAATCGGTGTGGTTCCCTTCTTCGTCAGAACGCGAACAGCCAGATACTCCAGGACGCGTTCCTTGACTTTCTCGAGCCCATAGTGATCTTCATCCAGAACCTCCTTCGCATGTCGGATATCCTGATTGTCTCTGGACATCTTTTTCCAGGGCAGCTCCATCACCGTCTCGATATAGGTGCGGAGAACATTTGCCTCCTGACTGCCGCCCGGCATCACCTTGAAACGCATGATCTCCTTTTTGATTTTTTCCTTGACTTCCTTATCGGCATTCAGCTTCTCCAGCTGTTCCAGATACGTATCCGCGTCAGAGCCAGTGTATTCTTCGCCCAACTCCTCCTGAATGACGCGCAATTCCTCTCTGAGCACATAATCCCTCTGATTCTTGTCAATGGCAGTCTTCACTTTCGCCTGATAATCCCGCTTGATATTCAGGATCTCAATTTCTCTCATCAGGTAATAGACGACCCTCTCATACAGATGGCTTATGTATTCACATTCCAGCAGTTCCTGTTTCACCGGATAATCCCATGGGAACTGTCCGGCCGTCTGGATCAAAAGCTCTTCCAGATCCGAAATTGCTAACAGTCCACCCATAAAATCTTTGACGGACTTGGGATTGGCATTGCCGAATTCCTCCAGTTTTTCCTTCACGATACGGCTCATCGCTTCCTTCACCGTATCGTCCAGTCTTTCCTCCTTGAGCGGCGCCTCTTCCACCTCAGCCTGAAGATAGGGAACGTCATCCAGGAGACTTAACATCTCCGCTCTGGAAAGGCCTTCCACCATCACCCGGATCAGTCCGCCCGGAATCTTCACGAGCTGCTTGATCCTCGCGATGGTTCCGATCTGATACAGATCCTCCGCCTCCGGTTCTTCCACTTCCGGATTCCTCTGTGCAACCAGAAATACCTTCTGCTCCCCGATCATGGCATTTTCCACCGCATTTACGGATTTTTCTCTGCTGATGTCAAAATGCTGGATCATTTCCGGAAGAACCGCAAGCCCTCTGAGGGCTATGGCAGGAAGTGTCATACTTTTCTCTTCCATGAATCTTCTCCTCTTTTGAAAAATTGGGCTGCTGTAAAACCGATTCGCTTTGCAGCAGCCCATCTCATATCAACTAGGCAATTTCGCCCTTACTGTCTCTTTTTGATTTGGTTCCCAGGTTCTTTCTC
The DNA here is from genome assembly GCA_022788065.1 of Lachnospiraceae bacterium. Classification (GTDB taxonomy): domain Bacteria; phylum Bacillota; class Clostridia; order Lachnospirales; family Lachnospiraceae; genus SUG393. The sequence goes on from JALEWG010000143.1 coordinate 20,870, forward strand.
GGAACGGTCACATCGCGGTACACCAGATCCGGTTTTGCCTTTCCCGCAACGGCCTCCTCCGTTACCGTACAGATGCCGATAGTGGAATCGGACGGTACCTCATACATGGTATCCATCATAACAGACTCCATGATCGCACGCAGTCCCCTCGCGCCGGTCTTTCTCTCAACCGCCATATGAGCGATGGCTCTGACTGCCTCAGGAGTAAACTCCAGTTTCACATCGTCTAATTCAAAGAGTCTCTGATACTGCTTCGTGATGGCATTTTTCGGCTCCGTGAGAATTCGCACCAGTGCTTCCTCGTCCAGAAGATCCAGAGAAACCATAACCGGCACACGTCCGACAAACTCAGGAATCAGTCCGAACTTTGTCAGATCCTGCGGCATCGTCTGCTTTAACAGAGCGCTGACATCGGTATGCTTTCTGTCAACGATCTTCGCGTTGAATCCGATGGAACCCGTCTCCATTCTGGACTCCACGATCTTTTCCAGACCGTCAAACGCACCGCCGCATATGAACAGGATATTCGTCGTATCGATCTGGATCAGTTCCTGCTGCGGGTGCTTTCTTCCTCCCTGCGGGGGAACGCTTGCAACTGTACCTTCAAGGATTTTTAAAAGCGCCTGCTGAACGCCCTCGCCGGAAACATCTCTCGTAATGGAAACATTCTCCGATTTCTTCGTGATCTTATCGATCTCGTCGATATAAATGATACCGTATTCGGCACGGCTCACATCGTTGTCTGCCGCCTGAATCAATTTTAAAAGAATATTCTCCACATCCTCACCTACATAACCTGCTTCGGTCAGAGTTGTGGCGTCCGCAATTGCAAACGGTACATTCAGAAGCTTCGCAAGAGTCTGTGCCAGGTAGGTCTTGCCGGAGCCTGTGGGGCCCAGCATCAGAATATTACTCTTTTGAAGTTCCACTTCAGAATCCTGCTTTGATGTAATTCTCTTATAATGATTGTAAACGGCCACGGAGAGAACCTTCTTCGCTTCTTCCTGTCCGATTACATAGTCATCCAGGAATGCCTTGATCTCTTTCGGCTTTAACAGATTAATTCCCGAAAAATCCGGAGTTTCCTCATCCGGCCCCAGTTCTTCCTCCAGGATCTCACTGCAGAGTTCGATACACTCATCGCAGATATAGACGTTCCCTGCACCTGCGATCATTTTTCTGACCTGATCCTGAGTTTTTCCGCAGAAAGAACATCTGATTTTATCCTCTGGTCTTACTGGCATGTTCACACCTCTCTTACTTTTCACTGTGTCCGGTAATCACACGATCGATCAGGCCGTAATTCATGGCCTCCTCAGCGGTCATATAATTGTCCCGCTCCGTGTCTCTCTCAATCACTTCCAGCGGCTGTCCTGTGTTTGCCGCCATAATGGTGTTGAGTTTCTTTTTCGTCTTTAAAATATGCTCGGCAACGATATTGATATCGGTCGCCTGGCCCTGTGCGCCGCCTGACGGCTGGTGGATCATGATCTCCGCGTTCGGAAGAGCGAACCTTTTTCCCTTCGCACCGCCGGAAAGCAGAAATGCGCCCATGCTGGCCGCCATGCCGATGCAGGTCGTGCAGACGTCACATTTGATATAATTCATCGTATCGTAGATTGCCATACCGGCCGTCACGGAACCACCGGGGCTGTTGATATAAAGATTGATGTCCTTATTGGGATCCTCAGACTCAAGAAACAGAAGCTGTGCAACCACAAGGCTTGCTGTCACATCGTTGACTTCCTCTCCCAGGAAGATAATGCGGTCTTTTAAAAGTCTGGAATAAATATCATAAGAACGTTCTCCTCTGCTGGTTGATTCCAGCACATAAGGTACTAAACTCATAGGAACTCCTCCTGTCTTCTGATATTTGAGAGGGGATTGCCGCAGAATTTCCACAACAATCCCCCTGTTGATTTTATCTTTTGCTGCTTTCTGTCATTCCGATCAGTCGGTTAATTTCGCTTCCGCTACAAGGAAGTCGATTGCTTCCTGTACGGCCAGATCCTCTTTCATCATCGCAATCTGATCCTCGCCGAACATCTCTTTGATCTTCTCTTTCTCCATCTTATAGGTCTCAGCCATCTTGTCGAACTGTGCTTCAACGGCCTCGTCGCTTGCCTGAATGTTCTCAGCTTTCACAACGGCCTCCAGAACGAGTCTGGTCTGGATTCTCTTGATAGCGTTCGGTCTCATCTGTTCAGCAATCTTATCTGCTGTCATGCCTGTGATCTCGGAATACTGCTTGAAGGAGATACCCTGGCTCTCCAGTCTGCGCGCATAGTCGTTCACCATTCCGGCTACCTGCTCATCGATCATCTGATCCGGGATCTCCATGGTTGCATTCTCTACAACCTTGTCAACCACGCGGTTCTCATTTTCGGTAGCGGCAGCTGTCTGTTTTTCCTTTAAGAGTTTTTCTTTTAAATCGTTCCGGTACTCTTCCAGTGTATCGAAGTCGGATACTTCGCTTGCGAACTCATCATTCACTTCCGGAAGCTCTTTCTTCTGGATTTCCTTTACAGTTACTTTGAAAAGAGCCGGTTTGTTCTTTAATTCATCTACATGATACTCAGCCGGGAATGTAACGTTAACCTCGCACTCTTCTCCTGCCTTCTTACCGATTAACTGGTCCTCAAATGTATCGATAAAGGTGTGGGAACCGATTGTCAGCGGATAATCCTCACTCTTGCCGCCTTCGAATCTCTTACCGTCAACATAGCCGTCAAAGTCGATTGTTACCATATCGCCATTCTCAATGCCTCTGTCCTCAACGGTGATGAGACGGGAGTTTTTCTCTCTTACACTGTTGATCTCAGCTTCAACATCCTCGTCAGTAACTTCCGCTTTCGCCTTCTCAACCTCTACGCCCTTGTACTCACCGAGAGTAACTTCCGGCTTGACAGCCACTACTGCTGTATATACAAAATTCTTTCCTTCTCCGATTTCTACAACATCGATTTCCGGACGGGATACGATCTCAAGTTCGCTCTCCTTTGCGGCATCCGGATAGCTTGCGTCGATCACTTCGTTTGCAGCGTCTTCAAAGAACACAGCCGCACCGTACATCTTCTTGATCATCTCAAACGGTGCTTTTCCTTTTCTGAAGCCCGGAATATTGAATTTGCTCTTGTTCTTGTTGAAAGCATTCTTAACTGCTTTGTCAAACTGCTCTGCCGGCACTTCGATCGTAAGCTTCGCCGTATTCTTCTCTAACTTTTCTACCTGTAAACTCATTTGATAGGTTCCTCCTTAAATATATCTGTACCGGACATGCCTTTCACATCCGTTCAATATCGTAACAACCATTCCTCTGGGCGTTACACTTCAATTTAGCATTATAACATACTGTTTTTAGAAATACCAGTACTATTTTTGCAAAAAGCTCCGTCTTTCCTGCCTTTTTTACCTTTCATACTGGATTTTCTTCTTCAGAGCCTCCGCTGTCCCGGCATCCGTGAGGATTCCGGCAAGCTCCAGCCCCAGATCAATGGAGCAGCCCATTCCGCGTCCGGTTGTGATCAGCCTGTCCGTAACGACGCAGGCGCCCGTACATTCCGCGCCTTCCATTTTATCTTCAAATCCCGGGAAACATGTCACCTGATGTCCCTTCGCAAGTCCCAGCCCGCCAAGAACACTCGGGGCCGCGCAGATGGCCGCCAGACGTTTTCCGGCAGCCGCATGAGCCTTTAACATTTCCGCAAGTCCTTCATGCTCCCGGAGATGGTTGGTTCCCGGAAGACCGCCCGGAAGGAACAGAAGATCCGCGTCATCTGTGATATCTTCAAACAGTTCATCAGCCGTGATCCGGAATCCATGGGAACCGGTCACTTCCTTTTTTCCCGTAACAGACACCAGCTTCACTTCCACGCCCGCCCGGACAAGGACATCGCAGACTGCCAGGCATTCCACTTCCTCCATTCCGTCTGCCATAAAAGCATATACTTTTGCCATCTCTTCGTCTCCTTTATTCTATGCCATGTTTCTTATCTGTGCTCTGTGCCATCCTCTTCGTAAGGATGGAACTCTCCGTTCAGATAATATCCTCTACCAGGACCGCCTTCCGAACGTTTCACCTGACCGCCGCGATCCTCCGCATTCCGGGTGTGATCTGTCGTGTTTTCACTTGCGGGATTTTTCACTTCCGAATCCACCCATACGGAATTATCCTCCGTACCGTTTGTGTTCCAGGAATTTCCCGCTGTATTGTTTCCTCCGTAATTCGGATCATAGCTGTCCGTCGGACTTCCAAATCCGAAGTCACCCGCCGGGCCATAATTATCCGCCGGCCCATAACCATCGGGACCGTAATCCGGATATCCGAAACCATTCAGGCTTCCTGTATAGCGCAGTCTGAGGATCGCGTAAAGCTCTGCCAGTGTTGCTTCATAATAAGGCATTACAAAATATGTGCCGACACCGCAGGCAAGCGCTCCGAGAAACATCCAGCCAAAGAACGAGAGTCCCAGAACGAATGTGTTCATTTTCTGTCCCTCCATCATATCCTTGGACAGCCGCAACACATCCATCGGTTTCATATCCGGATTTTCCGCCAGAATATACGGAACCAGATGGTAACAATATGAGAGATAGATGCCCGGGATCAGACACAAAAACATTCCAAGACCGACAAAAAGATTTTTGAGGAACATCGTCAGAATAATGTTCAGATAGTGATTGCTGAATCCCCAGAAAAGCTTCCCGACGCCGGCCGACTGACCAATCAGACGACTTTCCATATAGAACCGGTTCTTTCCGACCTGCATCACGGGAAGCACAAAAATTCCCATAATCAGACTGATGATAAAAAGAATCACCATGGTTCCCGCAAAAATACTCCAGAACAGCTTGCTTCCGATGCTGATAGGAAGCGAGTCAAACGCCCTCTGAATATCAGTAAACGCTCCTGCAGTCTGACCTCCCAGGATCTGGTCCGCAATGTTTCCGCCTCCTGCTGTTCCCTGTTCAATACCACTATTCATATTCAGATTGAAATTTATATTCGGTCCGCTGTTGCCGCCGCCCAGCAGTCCGAAAATAAGGCTGACCGCAAACGCCGCCCAGAAATAACGGCTGACATTGGCTTTCGCCCGTGCTTTTAATTCTGCCCTTGTCCACATAAGCATTTCCTCCTATAATTGTTATATGGCCATTTTATCATACTTTTCCCTCGATATTTATTACAATTTTCTTATGATATGGTATGATGATACCAGGAGCACATCATACGGAGCAGTCCGGTATCACAGGTAGCAAACTACCTTTTGTCTCAATATCAGATTTTTTCAAAGGAGCCAGATATTATGGAAATTGAACGCAAGTTTCTTGTTGAAAATCCACCGGAAACCTATCCGGAGTTTCCGTTCCGCCAGATCGAGCAGGCATATCTCTGCACCGATCCGGTCATCAGAATCCGCCGTGAGGATTCCTCGTACTATCTCACCTATAAATCGAAAGGACTTTTATCGAGGGAAGAATACAATCTTCCACTGACAGAAGCCTCCTATCTCCATTTGCGCCGGAAAGCAGACGGAAATATTCTCACAAAAAAACGTTATCTTCTCCCCGTAAACGGGCGCCCCGATCTTACCATCGAACTCGATGTGTTTGAGGGGAAATTTGAGGGGCTCATACTGGCCGAAGTGGAATTCGCCTCGGAAGACGACGCGAAAGCCTTTGTCCCGCCGGACTGGTTCTCAAGAGACGTCACATTCTCCGGTGAATACCAGAACAGCCGTCTGTCCACACTGTAATCTTTTTCCAAAAAGACCACCGACAGCACCCGCCGCCGGTGGTCTTTCTTATACTTGAATTTCAGGAATTACATCATTCCGCCCATTCCGCCTGCGCCTGCCGGCATAGCCGGTGTCTCTTCTTTAATAGAAGCTACAACAGACTCAGTGGTAAGCAGAGTGGAAGCAACGCTTGTAGCGTTCTGTAAAGCGCTTCTGGAAACCTTGGCCGGATCCAGGATACCTGCTTCAACCATATCAACATACTCTTCTCTGTATGCATCGAAGCCCTGGCCAACCGGAAGCTCTTTCACTTTGTTAACGATTACGGATCCTTCCAGACCTGCGTTTGCAGCGATGTGGAACAGCGGAGCTTCCAGAGCCTTTAAGATGATCTTGGCGCCCGTCTTCTCATCACCTTCCAGAGAATCCACGATCTTTGCAACTTTTTCTGCTGCGTGAACATAAGCAGATCCGCCGCCTGCGATGATACCCTCTTCTACAGCTGCCTTTGTAGCTGCAAGAGCATCTTCCATACGAAGTTTTGCTTCCTTCATCTCAGTCTCTGTTGCAGCGCCGACACGGATCACTGCTACGCCGCCTGCCATTTTTGCAAGTCTTTCCTGTAATTTTTCTCTATCAAACTCGGATGTGGTCTCATCTAACTGTGCTCTGATCTGGCCGACTCTGGCAGCGATCTCCTCCTTGTCGCCAAGACCGTCAACGATGATCGTGTTCTCCTTCTGAACCTTAACGGATTTTGCACGACCAAGCTGGCTCATATCGGCATCCTTGAGGTCAAGACCAAGCTCCTCGGAGATTACGGTACCGCCTGTAAGAACAGCGATATCCTTTAACATTTCTTTTCTTCTGTCGCCGTAGCCCGGTGCCTTGACGCCAACGACGGTAAAGGTTCCTCTCAGTTTGTTTACGATCAGAGTCGTAAGAGCCTCACCCTCGATATCCTCAGCAATAATTAACAGCTTAGCGCCTGTCTTAACGATCTGCTCAAGGATCGGGAGAATATCGTTGATGTTGGAGATTTTCTTATCGGTGATCAGGATATACGGATCATCCAGAGTTGCCTCCATCTTCTCCATATCTGTGCACATGTATGCGGACAGGTAGCCTCTGTCAAACTGCATACCTTCTACCAGATCCAGCTCTGTCTTCATTGTCTTGGACTCTTCGATCGTGATAACACCGTCGTTGGAAACCTTTTCCATAGCATCAGCAACCATCTCACCGACTTCATCGCTGGAAGCGGAGATTGCGGCTACTCTTGCGATCTGGGTCTTGCCGTTGATCGGCTGGCTCATCTCGGCAATTGCCTTCACAGCCTCATCAGTTGCCTTCTTCATACCTTTGCGGAGAACGATCGGATTCGCACCCGCTGCCAGGTTCTTCATTCCTTCGTTGATCATTGCCTGAGCAAGAACAGTAGCGGTTGTTGTACCGTCACCTGCAACATCGTTTGTCTTAGTTGCTGCTTCTTTTACAAGCTGAGCGCCCATATTCTCAAATGCGTCTTCCAGCTCGATCTCTTTTGCAATCGTAACACCGTCGTTTGTGATTAACGGAGCGCCGAAGGATTTATCCAGTGCAACGTTTCTTCCTTTCGGTCCCAGTGTAACACGAACAGTATCTGCAAGCTTATTTACGCCGGCTTCAAGAGCCTTTCTGGCGTCTACGCCATATTTAATTTCCTTAGCCATGATCATTTACCTCCAAAAAATGTCTTATTTGTCCGGATTCCGGACCCGGTTCCCTTTTACAAGGGAAAACTTACTCAATTACAGCAAGAATATCGCTCTGTTTCACGATAATGTACTCGTCATCTTCCACTTTCACTTCTGTTCCGGCATATTTGGAAAAGATTACCATATCTCCGGCTTTTACCTGCATGGTGACTTCCTTTCCGTCAACCACTCCGCCGGGACCTACTGCGATTACTTCCGCCTGCTGCGGCTTTTCCTTTGCCTGACCGGGAAGAACGATACCGGATTTTGTGGTCTCTTCTGCTACTAACTGTTTTAAAACAACTCTGTCAAATAATGGTACTAATTTCATTACTGACTCCTCCTTCATTAAATCTGTTTTCCTGTAAGGTATAAAACCTGTGGTCCCGTACCTTACTCGAGTATTTCAAGGAACATTTCTTTGTTCCCCTGTCACATGTAATGTTATAGCACGCATTATTAGCACTGTCAAGACATGAGTGCTAATTTTTAGGATTTTTTTTGTTTTTTTTCAATTTCTTCATATTTATCCCTTTTCTTTTCCTGAATTTTGGATTAGAATATTCTTAATATCTATTTTTCCCTCAGGGGACCATACCGAAAGGTGATATAGATGAAAGGAGATCGAATCATGTCAAAAAGAAAAACTGGTCTGCTGATTGCTCTCGGAGCCGCCATCGGCGCTGCTGCCGCGGGTATTTCCTACTATTTTAAATATAAATCCTTCAACGATGAACTTAATACGGATTTCCATGATTATGAGGAAGAAGATACAGACGAAGAAGCGACGGACAATGAAGATGACTCCGGCGCGGAAACCTCCGGCCGCACTTATATAACCCTGGATTCCGCGAAGCATAAAGCGTGCGCTCTGGAGGAACCCGATAAAGAACAGGAGCCGGAAAAACAGGAGGAAAAGCCTGCTGACCCTCCTGTACCGGCCGCGACTGTTGAGGAAGATACGGAAGGAGACTCGGAATGATTCAAAGCCTACTCCGCTCCATGGAATTACTGGAAGTCCTGAAAGAAAAAAACCGCAGTTTTTCCATTGCCGAGCTGGCTGAGGCTATGGATCTGCCGCCAAGCACAGTACACCGCATTCTGCAGACATTCTGTGAAAAAAAGTATGTGGTCCGTGATGAACGCTCTCATACGTACCGGCTGGGTCCTGCTCTCATCTCTCTCGGAAAAGCAGCAGCCAAGAGTATCCGGCTTCAGGATGCGGCGCATCCGATCCTCAATGCCCTTTCCGAACGGACGGTAGAAGATTCTTATCTGATTATCCCGGTTGGGAACAAGGGGCTCGTGATAGAAAAAGTGGACGGACCAAGCCACCTGAAAGTCGTTGAGGAGTTCGGTTATGAAATGTACCTCCATTGCGGCGCTATCCGCAAGGTACTGCTTGCCTATCAGTCTCCCGCCTTTATCGACGAATATTTTAAGAACATTATCATTCATGACCGTGCGTTTCCGCATGTACGGCCTGCGGATCTCCGCGCAGAGCTGGAAAAGATCCGCCGTGACGGCTATGCCATCACCCACGGAGATTATGTCACTGACGCGTACGGAATCGGCGCTCCCGTCTTCAACTCCGAAGGTGAAATCGCGGGTTCCATCGGTATTATCGCTCCGGGAATCCGCATTGACAGTGACGAGCATCTGAACAATCAGCTTGCGCTGGTCCTTCACTTTGCTGCGGAATTGTCTGCAGATCTGGGCTACGTTCCCCATTCCAGCGTCATGTCTGACTGATATTAATGAAAAAAGGGCTGCCGCACTATGCGACAACCCCTTTTTAGTAATGGGAAATAATACCGTTTATCATATTTCAACCGCCAGGTTTCTGAGCCATTTCTTCTGGCGGTATCTCCAGTATCCCAGGATCATTTTATATACTTCTTCAAACATCACCATGCCATAAACAATGTAGATCGGGTACTTAAAGACCAGACCTCCGAGAAATGCCAACGGGATGCCGATCAGCCAGACGCCGCTGGTATCAAGAAACAGGCACATTTTCGTGTCCCCGCCGCTCCTCAGTACTCCTACAATATTGACATAATTGAACATCTTCGGCTGCATGAACAGAACAAATGCCAGGATACATAAGAATGCATCACGTGCCACGGCTTCTGAGATCCGGTAAATGGAAAGGATCGGACCGCAGACTGCCAGACAGATGCACATACCAAAAAGCGTAAGCATAAACTGAAGAATAAAGAAATAGGACGCATGCGTTTCCGCCTCTTTTAATCTTCCCGCCCCCATCTCATGTCCGAGAATCACAGATGTGGCAGCTCCAAGCCCCTGGAACAGGACGATTGCGATATCCTGTATCGTCATCGCGATGGTGATCGCCGCAACCGCATTGTCTCCCATTCGGCCATACACCAGGGAATACATGGTCACACCGAGTCCCCACATAAACTCATTGGCGATCACAGGCGTGCAGGTTCCGGCAAACTGGCGCAAAAATGAGCCGGAATAACCGACCATCTGACGGATCCCGCAGGCGATCGGATACTTTTTCAGGTAGATCACTGTGATCAGAACCAGACTCTCCGCAATTCTTGCCGTCAGTGTTGCGAGTGCCGCACCCGTAACGCCGAGGCCCATTCCCCAGATTCCGAACTCCATTCCTGCAATATGTAAGGTTCTCACAGGAAAAATCATGAAAAAGTTGCATACGATATTGATCACAATCGCCATACAGCTGGTAAACACCGGAAGCTTTACATGTCCCACAGCGCGGAGCATCGCGACGTATACGTTGGTAAGCGCCGTGAACGGATACGATAACGCTGCTACGGCAAGATACATGGCGCCGACACGGATCGTTTCGGGGCTGACTGTAAATATTCTCATGACAGCCTCCGGACAGAGCACGGAAGGAGCCAGAAAGCAGATGGAACCTCCGACTGCAATGGCCAGTGCGATTCCCTGCACCTTTCTGATATTTTTCACATCACCGTTTCCCCAGTACTGTGCCGCCAGGATCCCGCTTCCGCTCACCACTCCGAACACCAGCAGCGAAAACACGAAAAACACCTTGTTAGCCAGTCCGACGGCGGCAATTGCCGTCTCGCCAAGCATTCCGATCATCATGGTATCCACCATATTGACGACCGTGTTGAGCATTCCCTGCATGGCAACCGGAAGCGCGATCCGGAACGCCTTTTCCAGAAATGCCTTATCCTGAATCATCTGTTTTACTGCGGACATTTTTATCTCTCCCCAATCTTTCGTTAATACTTCTTAATCACTTGTGCATACGACTTCCATACGCATATGATCTCAATTCTAGCAGAAAACGATCCGTACGTAAAGGCTTTCCGCAGTATTCTATATGAGGTTACGGGAAAAAGAAGCTGCCGCCTCACGATTTTCGTCGATAAGGCGGCAGCTTCGGTACGGGATTATACAATTCCGGATTATTTATTCATTTCAAGAACATCTGCGAATGCCTGAATTGCTGTGCGGGCCTGGCCGAAGTCTCGCATCTGCTGATCAATACCGAGCTTGATATGCGGGATTCCTGCATCGTCAAGAGCTTTCTTTAAGTACGGATACTCCATCTCCTCCGGATCACAGAACTGCTGCATGAACAGTACCAGACCCTGAGCTCCGCTCTCCTTAACCAGGTTGGCAACAAACTCGCCGCGGCGGTTCTCGGAGGACTTCGGATCGTAAAGCAGCACATCGTGGTCGATGTTTGCGAACTGTTTTGCAAGAGCCATCATCGGACATGCCTCATCGGTCGGAACATCGGTCTTGAAGGCGCGTGTCTCGTGAGCCACATCGTCTGCCGCGATCGCAATGTTGTTCTCCTCGAAAGCAGCCAGAAGTGCCGGATTATCACAGATAATACCGGAAGTAACAACCTTTGTTCCGTTCCAGTCACATACCGGAAGTTTAGCAAGCTCTGCGTTTAACTCATTGAGTTTTGCTGTATATTCAGGCTTCTCCATGAACCAGAATGCCTTTAACACTGCAGAACGCTTCGTCGGTGTAATCACATCACAGTGCTCGCTTGCCAGCTTAACAAACTCACGGCGTGCGGCACGGCTCTCATTATACACCTTGATCGCATTCCAGATATCATCGTTTGTGATCTCTTTTCCGGCAACCTTTTCCAGTTCCTTCTTAACGTGATCATACTGATCGATACAGAACTCAAGACCGAAATCCTCGAAACGGTTCTGCGGATGAGCCAGGAAGATCACAGACATCTTGTCGCCCATGGCAACGCGGAAGTTCTGGCTCATGGGGCGAAGCGTATCACAGATGGTAGGCGTAATAATTCCGTCCAGCCCGTCCATGGTTCCGTCCAGAAGCATTTCAAGAGCCAGCTGTGCGATCGTGCAGTAGAAGGTTGCACAGTACTCTTTTGCACGGCTGATATTCTTTGTGTTGGAGCCCCAGATTCCCATCGGAACCATTCCGGCTGCATAAACAAGCTCTTCCGGTGCATAGTAAGGAAGAACGCCGATGACCTTCTTGCCCTGTGCCTTATATTCGGCAAGCTGCTGCTTCGGAGTTGCAGCTTTTACTTTAAATTCATCTAATAATGCGTTGATACTCATCTCGTTTAAGCCTCCTTTGACTGCTTGTTTGCTTCCATTGCCTCAACAAGGCCCTGTACGCGGGTCTCATACTGTGCGGCATTGAAGTTACGCGGGTCAGCCTGGTCACCATCGAAGCCTGCGCACGGAACGCCGAGATCGTTGGTGAAACGACGCTGCATCTCAGCCATATAGCCGCTCCACGGCTTACAGCTTCTGTTGTAGTGAACGAGAACGCCGTCTACCTTATTGTCACGGCAGATGCCTTCACGCCATGCAACACCCTGCTCGATGCAGACAGAGTTCGGTGCCTTATAGTAAGCACGCGCCATCTCGTCGATGTTGTTGTAAACGAAACCGAATGCCGGTGCATATACAACGGCCGTTACGTTGACGCCGTTTGCTTTTAACGGTTTGAACAGTGCCGGAAGCTTCGGCCAGCACGGAATACCCTCAAACATAACACGGTATTTCTCCGGGAACGGTGTCGTGGTCTCGCCCTTCTGGATGGTCTCTTCAAGGTCAACAGCCAGCTGCTCAAAAGCTTCTGCTGCCTCTACTCTGGCACGGGCAGTAACGACGTCAGCCATATGGTTAAAGAGGTCAAATCCGCTGTACGGTGCCGGCTTATACTGTAAGTAATCGCAAACCTTTAACCATGCCTTTGCGGTACGGTTTGCGTTTGCACATGCCTGCTCAAATTTCTTCTCGTCAAACTTCTTTCCTGTCAGTTCTTCCAGCTGCTTAATCGCTTTGTCAAACTGAGCGCGAACATATTTTACGTTGGAATCGCCCACTTCTACCGTATTGTTATACGGGATATCAACCATGATCAGCGGTACGTTGCACATACGGGCAATATTCTCGTACCACTTTGTCATACAGTTACAGATATTGTTGCAGCAGAGAACGAAATCCGGCTGCGGGATCTGCATCTGACGGATCGGGGAGATTGCGGCAATTCTTCTCTCTTTATCCGGGCCGTCCGGCAGCTTTTCAAGTTCAAGAAGATTTACCAGTTCCAGATACGGAGTCTGGGTCTTCGGGTCTTTCTTCGGCTTTCCGGTCGCTTCATCGATCACAACATTTCCGTCCGCATCCTTTAACGGCTTGCCGGTGCTCGGATCGATGATGTACTCGCCGGTCTCCGGATCAAACTTACGGGCAACACGAATGCCCTTTGCGTAAGCAAGGCTGATACGTGCGTAGCCGCAGATATCGTTATCATATCCGAGATCCTCGGCTGCCTGACACATCATCTCACCGTAGCGGTTTGCTGCGATACCGGCTGCCTGATTCTCCGGATACATTACATTCAGATCAAATGCTGCTGCAAGCTCACACGGGAACTTGGAAGAGGACCAGCCCACTAATTCGCCTCTTTTTTTGGCTTCACGCGCATCTTTGTGAACGTCGTCAACGACTTTACGCAGCGCAAGAACGCCAGGACTTACTTGTTTTGCCATAATAATCCTCCTTTTTCTGACTGATCGTCAGATCTATACAATGATTACTTATTTTTGCGGTTTGCCGCCTGCCATGCAAACAGCGCAGCGCCAAGCGCACCGTTATACTGTGTCAGCGGAGATGTCTTGATCGGGCACCCAAGTTCGTTTTCGAGGGCCTTCACGATTCCCGTATTCTGAGCAACGCCGCCGGTCATAACGACTTCCGGAACGACTCCGACACGGTGCGCCAGACCCGTGACACGACCTGCTACAGAACGATGGATTCCGTTGATAATGTCACACTTATCGGTTCCCAGAGCCAGCTGACTGATGACTTCGCTTTCGGCGAAAACAGTACAGGTGGAGCTGATTCCCACGTTCTTTTTGGACATAGCTCCCAGTCTCCCGAGGTCTTCTACCTTAACCTCAAGAACACGTGCCATTACATCCAGAAAACGTCCTGTACCAGCTGCACATTTATCATTCATCTGGAAATTGACCATTGCGCCATTTTCAATGTGAAGAATCTTCACATCCTGGCCGCCGATATCGATTACCGTATGGACTCCCGGAAACAGGAAGTACGCGCCTCTCGCATGACAGGAAAGCTCGCTCATCTGTTTGTCCGCAATTCCATCCAGAGAATTGCGGCCGTATCCGGTCGCCAGTGTAAATGCCATATCTTCTTTCGTCATTCCGGCTTCAGCAAGTACCGTTTCGATGGCTCTCTGCGGACCGCTGGTTCCAGTTCCCACGTCGATCAGAGATTTTGCGATGATCTCCTGGCCATCTTTTAAAATAATACATTTGGACGCAGTGGAACCGACGTCGATTCCCAATGTATAAATTGCGCTCATAATAACCTCCGGATTTTCCTTTTGTATCTTACCGAAAACAGTATAGCACACCTGCCTCGGATGCCGCAAGCACCAACTGCCGCCGGGTGATACAACGTTATCCAGACCGGGATTTTCCCGGCCTGGATCGTCTGGGCATATTACAGTCCGAAAGGACGTTTATCTGAGTTTATCCTTCGGTTGCATCAAGCTTTAGTAGATTCAAATTCTACAATCGCACGAGGTGTAAGCATCTGGTGCATCGGGCAGATAGACTTCGGATTCTGGTAAACAGCCTCAGTAAATGCCTGAATGTACGGACGAAGTTCTGTCATATCAACGATCTCGTCAACCATACCAACCTTCGCGCAGTATGCCGGGCGGGATTTGTCATGATACAGCTGGATCATGTCGTTCATCTTCTTGATGATCGGCTCCATATCCTCACCGGCCTTGCTTGCTTTCACAAGCTTTCTGGAATACATTGCGTTTGCAGCGGTCTCACCCGGCATTACGTAGTATTCGCATGCTGCGGTACCAAGAGAGTATACGTTTGTGTTGTTGCCCTGCGGACCGCCCAGTACATAGTGAGCAGCTGCGCTGGCCTTACGGAGTGTAACCTCCAGAGACGGCAGACCGGAATTCTCGATGGAGTAGATCAGGGACTGACCAAGACCTAGTAACTCAGCCTTCTCAGCGTCGTCGCCTACATCGATACCGGTTGTATCCTGCAGCCAGATAAGCGGAATACGGTCACGTGCGCACAGAGTCACAAACTCGTTCATCTTCACAAGACCCTGACGATACAGCTTTCCGCCGATACCAACAGAATTCTGCTTGTACTCCGGATAATTCATCAGAAGTCCCTGAACGTTTGCGATCACGCCTACAAGAAGTCCGTTCACTTTTGCGATACCGGTAACCATCTCCGGGCCATAGCCTTTCTTATACTCGTGGAACTCGGAACCGTCGAAGAGACGGCCGATAACATCATAAATATCATACGGACGTTTTCCGTTCATCGGGATGATGCTGTAAAGATCCTCTGCCGGAAGCAGCGGGCTCTTCGGGTCATCCACACGGAAGAACTCCAGATTGTAAGCCGGAAGATAGCTGATATATTTCTTGATTCCGTCGATTACGCCGTAATCATTCTCATATACCTCACGGAAGAAGCCGGTCTCATCGTAATGGATCGGAACAGAGCCCGGAGCCGGAACCTTGTTCTTGCTGTTTTCGATCTGAGCCGCAACGATCTGATCTGCTGCTTCCTTATCAATATAGCCCTTCGGATTCATACCGGAAAGAATTCCTGCGCCGCCTACTGCCATGTTTGCCTGGCTGTGTGCGATCAGGATGGTCGGGGAAATGCTGTGATATCCGCCGCCTGCCGGGTTGGTTCCGTAGATACCAACGATTACCGGGATACCTAACTGGTTCAGCTCCGCATTGCGGAAGA
>JALEWG010000187.1 GCA_022788065.1 Lachnospiraceae bacterium
GGATCCGGAAAAGGTTTCATGGCCAGAGATGGTGTATTTGATGAGCTGGATTTTGCCGTTACATGGCATCCGGGTGATAAATATGCGGTTTCTGTCGGAAGCTCTCTTGCAAACTATCAGATCTTTTATCGTTTCTACGGAGTATCCTCTCATGCTGCGGCATGTCCTGAGCTCGGAAGAAGCGGCCTTGACGCTGTGGAACTGATGAATACAGGTGTACAGTACTTAAGAGAGCATGTGATCCAGGAGGCAAGAATCCATTACGCAATCACCAATACAGGCGGATACTCCCCGAATGTGGTACAGCCGTTTGCAGAAGTGCTTTATCTGATCCGCGCACCGAAGAACGGACAGGTGAAGGAAATTTTTGAGCGCGTCAATGATATTGCAAAAGGCGCTGCTCTGATGACCGGAACCAGAATGGAAATGCAGTTTGTAAAAGCATGCTCCAATGTGGTAGATAATACAGTGATTGAGGAAATTCTTCAGAAGAATCTGGAAGAAATCAAACGTGAGCCGTATACGGAAGAGGAAATTGCATTTGCGAAAAAGATTGCGGAGACATACGGAGGAAGCAAGCTGGATATTCAGAACGTTCTTTCCAAATATGAGAAATCCAGAAAACAGGCAGTTGAAGAACTGCTGACTCCTCATATGAATGATGCATTGAGTGATGTGATCGTTCCGTTAATGGATGTTGAGAGTGCTATGGCAGGCTCAACAGATGTCGGAGACGTCAGCTGGGTTTGTCCGACCGCACAGATTACGGCTGTTACAGAGGCATTTGGAACTCCGGGCCATTCCTGGCAGCAGGTTGCACAGGGGAAATCCTCTGTTGCCCATAAAGGAATGCTGTTTGCGGGAAAAGTAATGGCAGGTACCGTGATCGACATGATGGAGTCTCCGGAACTGATTGAAAAGGCAAAAGAAGAATTAAAGAAGAGAGTCGGAGAAGAGGGATATGTGGCTCCGATTCCGAAAGATGTCAGACCGATGGCAATCAATCCGAAAAAATAACAGGATTCCGATTCTTTAGAATTTTTGGGACTGATATTAGAATGTGGAAAACCGTATGGAAAAATCTGCTTTATGTGGAAAATCCATACGGTTTTTCTTGCTTAATCTTCAGAATGATTATAAAATGAAAAGAGGGGTATTTCATAAAATTGTCAGGGGTGTCAAAATGAAAGCATTAAAACTTATCAGAGAATATCTGATTATTACGATCGGCGTTTTCATCGCGTCAGCGGCTGTGTTCTTTTTTTTGGTTCCCAGCCATTTGAGCATAGGAAGTGTGTCCGGACTTGGAATGATTCTGCAGACATTCATTCCGCTTCCTCTTTCTGTTATCACATTTGTTCTGAATGTAATTCTCCTTCTCCTCGGATTTTTTCTGATCGGAAGAGATTTTGGAATCAAAACCGTTTACACATCTCTGTTTGTGCCGGTGTTCATCGGTGTTTTTGAAAAAATATATCCGGATTTCCAGTCTATTATGGGGGATCCGTTTCTGGACATGATCTGTTATCTGTTTGTTCTGGCAATCGGGCAGACGATCCTGTTTAACTGCAATGCTTCCTCCGGCGGACTTGATATTGTGGGAAAAATCATCAATAAATATTTTCGTGTGGAACTGGGAAGCGCTATTGCCATGGCCGGCATGTGTGTGGCTCTGGCATCTTTTTTTACATCAGACGCAAAGACCGTCGCATTAAGTATTCTCGGTACGTATCTGAGCGGTATTGTCCTGGATCATTTTATTTTTGGATTCAATCTGAAACGGAGAGTCTGTATCCTTTCAAAAAAAGAACAGGAAATTACTGATTTTATTTTACATCAGCTTCACAGCGGCGCCACCATTTACGAAGCGACGGGCGCCTATGACAATAAGATGCGCAGAGAGGTCATTACAATCGTCAACAAAACAGAGTATTCCCGGCTGATGAATTATATTTCAAAAACAGATCCGGACGCGTTTGTAACGGTCTACGCGGTCAATGAAGTTATCTACAAACCAAAAGTCTAAGGGAGAAAATCAATGAGAGAGGTTTCCGTAACGAAAATAACAGAAAATATTAAAGAGATGTGCATTGAAGCCAATCACTTTCTTTCTGAGGATATGAAGAAGGTGTTTGAGGAGGCTGTCAGGAAAGAAGAGGCGCCTCTCGGAAGACAGATCTTAAATCAGTTGGAAGAAAATCTTGAAATTGCCGGAAAAGATATGATTCCGATCTGTCAGGATACAGGAATGGCAGTTGTTTTTATTAAGGTGGGCCAGGAGGTTCATTTTACTGACGGCAATCTTACAGAAGCAATTAACGAAGGAGTCCGTCAGGGATATGTGCAGGGATATCTGCGAAAATCGGTGGTGGGAGATCCTATTGAACGCGTAAATACGAAAGATAATACGCCGGCAATTATCCACTATGAAATTACAGATGGAGATCAGGTTGATATTACGGTTGCGCCGAAAGGCTTCGGAAGTGAAAACATGAGCCGTGTATTTATGCTGAAACCGGCAGACGGCATTGAAGGAGTAAAGGAAGCAATTCTTACGGCTGTTCGTGATGCGGGACCAAATGCGTGTCCTCCCATGGTAGTCGGAGTCGGAATTGGCGGTACATTTGAAAAATGCGCGTTGATGGCAAAGCATGCGCTGACCCGCAATCTTGAGGAGGAATCCCCCGTTTCCTATGTGAGAGAGCTCGAAAAGGAAATGCTGGAAAAAATCAACAGACTGGGAATCGGACCGGGAGGACTCGGCGGCACAGTGACGGCGCTGGCCGTTAATATTGAAACATACCCGACTCATATCGCAGGACTTCCTGTGGCAGTCAATATCTGCTGTCATGTAAACCGTCATGCCCATCGGGTAATTTAAATGTTCTGGAGGAATTCAATATGGACAGATATATACAGGCACCAATCAGCAAAGATGATGCGGCAAGTCTCAGAGCAGGAGATTATGTCTATCTGACAGGAACCATTTATACGGCAAGAGACGCAGCTCATAAAAGAATGCAGGAAACTCTGGAAAAAGGTGAAGATCTGCCGGTTTCCATGGACAGAAATATTATTTACTATATGGGACCATCACCGGCCAGAGAGGGGCGTCCGATCGGATCAGCAGGCCCTACAACTGCCAGTAGAATGGACAAGTATGCGCCGAACCTTCTGGATCTGGGACTTGGAGCCATGATCGGGAAAGGAAAACGGAGCCAGGCCGTGATCGATGCCATAGTGAGGAACGGATCTGTATATTTTGCGGCCATCGGCGGGGCCGGCGCACTTCTTTCAAAATGTATCCTGAGTTCTGAAGTGATCGCCTACGATGATCTCGGCACAGAAGCAATCAGAAAACTGGAAGTGAAAAATTTCCCGGTTGTTGTTGTCATTGATTCAACAGGCTGCAATCTTTATGAGACGTCTGCCGCTGCGTACGCGAAATAAACGGACGGAGATAGAGTTATGAACAGAATCGCATATATGGTAATCAGGAATATCTTTCATGCACCGGTGTGGTTTTACCGTGTATGGAAATACGGAAAAGATGAAGATTCTCACACGGAGCAGGAACGATATGATTATCTGCGCCAGCTTGTAAAAAAAATAAATAAAACCGGCCGTGTCACTCTGGAGATATATGGAGTTGAAAATCTTCCGGAGAAAAATGGCTTTGTCATGTTTCCAAACCATCAGGGGCTGTTTGATGCCTTGGCATTGATCGAGGCGAGCCCGAAACCATTCGGAGCTGTTATAAAAAAAGAAGCAGCCAATATCATACTGGTAAAACAGGTAATCAGACTTCTTCACGGACTTTCCCTGGATCGTCAGGATACGAGGAATGCCATGATGGTGATAAAACAGATCACAGAAGAGGTGAATAACGGGAGAAACTATGTTATTTTTCCGGAAGGCACCAGAAGCAGAAAAGGAAATGAGATACTGGAATTTAAGGCCGGTACGTTTAAGTGTGCGGTAAACGCAAAGTGCCCGATCGTTCCGGTAGCTCTGATCAATAGTTTTCGACCGTTTGATATTTCCTCTATAAAGAAAGAAACAGTTCAGGTTCATTTTCTGGAGCCAATCCTATATAAACAATATATGGGAATGAAAACTCTGGAAATTGCACATCTTGTACATGACAAAATTCAGGAAGAAATAAATAAATTTAAATAAAAAAACGGTTGACAAATCGGACGCTGCTTAGTATAATAATTCATGCGTCTGACGGATTAGTCAGAAACTTAATAAATACTAATTAGCTACGGTAATAAGGAGAAATACTCAAGAGGCCGAAGAGGCGCCCCTGCTAAGGGTGTAGGTCGGGAAACCGGCGCGAGGGTTC
>JALEWG010000188.1 GCA_022788065.1 Lachnospiraceae bacterium
GAAATACTGATGGAATTTTTCCTGTCCGGTGGCTTTTAACGTTGTAACGGTACGACCGTGGAAAGACTGAACCAGTGTCACGATCTTGTTTCTGCCCTCTCCGTATTTGTCATAGGAATATTTTCTCGCCAGCTTGATGGCACCTTCATTGGCCTCCGCGCCGGAATTTGCAAAGAAAACTTTTCCCATCCCGGTTGCTGTCACAAGTTTTTCCGCCACTTCGATCATCGGAGCCGTATAGTAAAGATTTGATGCGTGCATTAACTTTTCTGTCTGCTCCGTCACTGCATGGACTATTTTTTCATTTCCGTGTCCCAGGCTGTTAACTCCGATTCCGAAATTCATATCAATATATTTTTTACCGTCAACATCCCAGAGGGTGGCTCCTTTTCCATGATCCAGAGCGATATCATACCGCCCGTATGTATGCATCACATACGCGGAATCTTTTTCTTTCATCTCTTCTGCTGTCATAATTCTCCTCCTGCGTCCCTGATTTTTGCTGATGCTTTATAAAAACATGGTTCCCACGCCGTCGTTGCTTAAAAGCTCGATTAAGATCGAATGCGGCACACGGCCATCCTGGATGTTGGCACGCTCCACGCCCTGACGGACTGCCTCAACACAGCAGTTCACCTTCGGAATCATGCCGCCGGAAATGATTCCCTCCCGGATGAGAGCCGGAACCTGTGATACCTTAAGCTGCGGAATCAGTGTGGATACGTCCTTCGGATCCTCCATCAATCCGCATACATCCGTTAACAGGATCAGCTTTTTTGCCTTCAGCGCAACGGCCAGCTTTTCTGCCGCAGTGTCAGCGTTTACATTGTAGCTGGAAGCGTCATCAACACCGGCAGCTACTGAGGATACCACCGGAATATAGCCGTGCTCCAGCACGTCCAACACGATCTGCGGATTTGTCTTTACGATATCTCCCACGTAACCGTAGTCCGTGCCGTCCGGGTCTACCAGTTTCACCGCCTCGAACAGACCGCCGTCCATACCGCTTAAGCCGACAGCTTTTCCTCCTGCATTCTTGAAGAGATTGACAAGGTTTTTATTGACTTTTCCGCCTAACACCATCTGTACGATGTCCATGGTCTCCTCATCCGTGTAACGGAGTCCTTTTACAAATCTGGATTCCTTTCCTGTTTTCTTAAGAAGCTCGGAAATCTCCGGTCCGCCGCCATGGACCAGCACCACTTTGATTCCAACCAGATTGAGAAGTACCAGGTCACTGATGACCGCCTGCTTTAACTCCTCATTGATCATGGCGTTCCCGCCGTATTTGATCACAACGATTTTCCCATAATATTCCTGGATATACGGAAGTGCCTCAACCAGGATCCCTGCTTTTAATTCCGGTGTCAATTCGATCATTTCAATTCTCCTTTTTCTTAATTTCTACAGCACCAGTCCCTCGGTCTCGTCAAAGCCCAGCATCAGGTTCATGTTCTGAACCGCGGCGCCGGATGCGCCTTTACCGAGATTGTCAAAAAGTGCCGTGACAATGGTCTGGTCCTCATGACCGTTTACGATAATCTCCAGACTGTCCTTTCCCGCCATGGTTCCGGCAGAGATCATAGACTGGTCATAGCCGAACGGGCGAACCTTAATAAGCTTTTTTCCGTCGTAATGGGCAGCCAGAGCCTCCCAGACATTTTCTGCTGTAGGATTTCCTGCCAGCATGGAATTTTGGAGCATGACCGTTACCGCCATACCCTTGTAAAAATCATCGACAACCGGGCAAAAGACAGGGGCCTTTGCAAGTCCGCATACAGCTTTCATTTCCGGAAGATGTTTATGTTTCAGATTCAGGCCGTAAATTCTCGGCGCGAAATAAAGGTCCGGTTTTCCCTCCGACTCATACTCGGCGATCATTTTCTTTCCTCCTCCGGAATAGCCTGTGAGGGAAAATACCGTGAGCGGCATATCAGTCGGTATGATTCCGGCAGCCACCAGCGGATAGACCGTTGTCACAAAGCCTGTGGCGTGGCAGCCGGGATTTGCTGTGAATTTTGCGTTTATAATCGCCTTTTTATGTTCCGCAGAAAGCTCCGACAGGCCGTATGCCCAACCCGGAGCCGTTCTGTGGGCTGTTGACGCGTCGATGACGCGGCTCTTTTCATTCTCTATGAATCCGACGGCTTCCTTTGCTGCCGCATCAGGCAGACAGAAAAACGTAATATCCGCCTGATTCATTAACTTCTTTCGCTCGTCGGCGTCTTTTCTCTTTTCTTCCTCGATCAGTAACAGTTCAATATCCTGCCTGGACTGAAGTCTCTCATAGATCTGAAGACCCGTTGTTCCTTCTTTCCCATCAATATAAATGATCGGTTTCATTCTCTTGTGTCCTCCTTGCTGCTTTGATTTGCATAATTATAATATATAATGTATATTTATGCAATTACTTTTTTGTATTTTATTCCATCCAATTTCCGTTCACAGCCAGTCCGCTAAAGAAAGTCTTCCCGCATCTTTTCAATCGCCTTTTTTTCAATTCTTGATACATAGCGCCGCGCCTATTGTAAACGATTTGCCCTATGAAATCGCTTCCGGTTCACGGAAGCGGAATTTGATGATGATTTGTTTGTCTTCGGTCAGTTCTACCCGTTCGATGAGACTGACCAGAAGTTCCCGGCTGCTGCAGACTGAATCCAGGAACTGCTGAACCAGCTCTCCCGCTCGTTCTTCGGTATTGACCGGGCTTCCCTTTTGCGATTCCAGCTCTTTCAGCTTCTCTTCCAGGGAATTACGCTCCATCCTGATTCGCTGATAGATGCGCTCAAAATCAGTTTCCGCAAGCAGGCCAGTCAGACGATCCATGTACATCCTGTCCAGATTGGCAGTCAGGCTGTCAATTTTACCTTGTATTGCCTGGATCTCACCTTCGTGACTTTCAGTCTTGCAAGCTTTTTCCACGGCAGCTGCGGCAATGGGTTGCAGCTTTTCCGGATCCAGATACGCTTCGCAGACCTCACAAACCCTGGCAAGTACAGCCTCGGTAATCACCTGTTCCTTCATGGAATGGCAGGAACAAACGCCTGCCTTTGTGAAACGCTGATAGGTCCGGCATACAAAAAACAGGCGATCCTCTCCGGATACCGGAGGGCGATTGATCACCGCCATGGGATATCCGCACTCGTGGCAGAAGATCAGGCCTTTCAATAGGAAGTCGTAGGTTCTGTTTCGGGTATGTTTGCGGCTGCTGACCATCATCTGAACTTTCTGAAAGGTTTCCTTATCGATCAGCGCTTCATGGGTACTTTCCACTATCACCCAGTTTTCACGGTTCTGTTTCAGATATTTCCTGGATTTGTAGCTGATCTTCACCGTTCGTCCCTGCACCATATTTCCAAGATAGGTTTCGTTTTGCAGCATCTCTGAGATCCGTTCACCGGACCACAGGCCGGTATAGGGGCCTTTTCTGCCCTTGTTCCAGCCGCAATAGGTTGCCGGTGTCGGAACTCCTTCTTCATTGAGTGCCGCCGCAATCTTTCGACAGCTCATACCTTCCAGCGCCATAGCAAAGATTCTCCGCACAACAGGAGCCACTTCTTCATCTATCACAATTTTATTTTTCTCCGTGGGATGCATCTTATAGCCATACACAGGTTTTCCGCCGATGAACTGACCTTTCCGCTGCTTATCCCTCTTGACACTTTTGATCTTCTTTGAAATATCCCTGGCATACATGTCGTTCATAATGGCACGGAACGGTGTAATATCATTGGCAGTTGACTCCACACCGGTATCAATACCGTCCAGCAGGGAAATATAACGCACCTGTTTTTCCGGGAAGTATCGCTCCATATAGTGGCCGGTCATGATATAATCACGGCCGAGTCGGGACAGGTCTTTGGTAATGACCATGTTGACCTTTTTGGCTTCAATATCATCAATCATGCGCTGAAAATCCGGACGATCAAAACTGGTGCCGCTCCAGCCGTCATCAACATAAGTATCGTAAACAGAAAGCCGGTGCTGTTTAATAAATTCATTGAGCATAGATTTCTGGTTAGTCACGCTTTCAGACGGCCCTTCATTCTCGTCTTCCTTCGATAATCGGATGTACAATGCAGCATGGTAATCCATTGGATTGCTTATTTCAAAGTACACATTCTTCTCCTTCGCGCTGGGGCGCAGACATACAAGTGCGGATAAGATAAAGCCGAAAAGACTCCTCCACCAACTCAGAGAGACTCTTTTCAGCTTCTGTGGTATATATGCACGTTACAGCAGGCAATTTCTGTTTCATACATTCCACCTCCTTTGTTCATCGTATGAAAAGAGGCAGATTTTCTTGCCTGTCCAATGAACGAAAAAAAAGCACCCGATTGCTCTGGTGCTTTTTTTCGTTTTGGGAATATCAGTATGATACTAAATTCCTAACTTCTCTTTCATGTACTCAACATCTGTGGATTTTCCGGTGTAAAGTTCGATTGCTATCAGTGCCTGAAAGAGCATCATGCTCATTCCATTATACACTCTCGTACATCCTGCTTCTTTTGCCTGCTTCATCGTCACGGTTTCGCGTGGATCATATACAGTGTCTGTTACGATCAGGTCCGGGCGGAAGAACGATGGATCCGGGATACTGGAGAGATCTTCAAGCGGATGCATTCCGACGCCTGTTGCATCACAGAAGATATCTGCTTCCTGCATTTTTTCTTTCAAAAGATCTGAATCTGCCAGGTCATTCATCGTCGCTTTACAATTTGTATTGTTGTTGATCGTCTCAACGATCTCTTCTCCGCGAGCAAAGAATTTATCTCTGATGTTGAAAATATGGAGTTCTGCAATTCCGTCAAGGGCTCCGCGAACAGCAATCGCTGCAGCCGCTCCGCCGGTTCCGATCAGAACCATTTTCATTCCTTTAAAATCAATTCCTTCTTCTTTGATTCCCTGCCAGTATCCCATACCGTCAGTGTTATATCCTTTTAATTTTCCGGTAACCTGTCCGTTCTCATCACGTGTATTTACAATCGTATTGATCGCGCCGCAAAGCTTTGCAGCTTCATCAACTTCTTCCAGATATTTGTGAACAACAGTCTTATTTGGCATGGAGATATTTGAGCCGAGCATTTTTAATGCGCGAATACTATTTACAGCTGCTTCCAGAGAATCATTGTCTACTTCAAACGCTAACTGGATCACGTCATCTCCGTTTTTATCATAAGCGAGATTATGTGTTGCAGGTGACTGTGTATGGCGAATCGGATAAGCCATTAATCCAACTAATTCTGTATGTCCTGTAATATTTGGCATAACAAGTACCTCTCTTTTTTATCATCTTTTTGTTTACTGATTATACCATTTGGGTAGCCTGAACGCATCAATTATTTTTGAGCTTGCATCTGCAGAATAGTATCGTGTATAATTTAGACGATACTAAGAAAGGAAACATCAATTATGAATACAGTTCGTGTCAGAGATATAGAAATCGGTGCGGGCATCCCGAAAATCTGTGTACCGATCGTTGGAATCACAAAAGAAGACATTGTTGATGAAGCTAAAACATTTGATTCCATTCCGGTTGACGTTGTGGAATGGCGTGCAGACTGGTTCGAAGGCGTCTTCGATATGGAGCAGGTTCTGGATGTTTTAAAAGAGTTAAGAGAGGCATTGGGTAATACTCCACTCCTCATGACATTTCGTACTTCCAAAGAAGGCGGAGAAAAAACGATCGAAGATGCAGTTTATACTGAGTTAAACATCAGGGCTGCTCAATCCGGTTATGTCGATCTGGTAGATGTTGAAGTATTTGCCGGAGACAAAATCGTAAAAGAAATCATTGAAGGCGCTCATGCTGCCGGTGTGAAGGTTGTAGCTTCCAACCATGACTTCTTCAAAACTCCGGATAAAGATGAGATCATCCGGCGTCTTAGAAAGATGCAGGAATCAGGTGCTGATATTCCGAAAATTGCAGTTATGCCGCAGAACAAAAAGGATGTGCTCACACTTCTTGCTGCCACAGAAGAGATGGTATCCGAATATGCAGACAGACCGATCATTACGATGTCCATGGCGGGTACCGGCGTGATCAGCCGTCTTTGCGGAGAAGTATTTGGTTCTGCACTTACTTTTGGATCTGCAAAAAAAGCTTCCGCTCCCGGACAGATGGGTGTGAATGATTTAAACACCGTTCTTACTTTACTGCATAATGCATTATAAAAGGCACTGTTGTTCAATCTGGCTGTATATAGAAGCATTCACATCCTTTTATTGCTTTAAAGTGTTAATTAAATATCATTTGTTGATTTTGGAGTACTATTTTTGTATAATATATTCATTAGTTTTTACAAAAGGAGTTCATCATGGATCAGCTTACAAAACTTAGTGAACAATTGGAAATGTGTGATAAAATTGTTTTGGATACCTTGAAGATGCGATATCAGATCGTGGAAAACATCACGGTATTTAAACAGGAACATGGGCTTGATATCGTTCAGCCGGATAAGGATGAGATTAAGAGACAGTTTGCAGAAGACATACTGAGCGACGATAAGTATAAAGACACTATCCTAAAAGTATATGAATATATTCGCTGTGGAAGCAAACAGATTCAGTCCATGAATTTGTTTGATCAGAATATTTTCCTGATTGGATTCATGGGCGCCGGAAAGAGCACGATTTCTTCAGCATTGCAGAAAATATTTGACATGGAAGTTATTGAGATGGATCAGATTATTGCCGAGAGGAACGGAATGAGTATTTCGGAAATCTTTGATACATACGGAGAACCGTATTTCCGTAATGAAGAAACAAAGCTTCTTGTAGATATTCAGAGCAAAAAGAATGTAATCGTATCCTGCGGCGGCGGTGTTCCAATGCGTGAAGTGAATGTAGAAGCAATGAGAAAGAGTGGTAAGATCATTCTTTTAAGCGCAAAGCCGGAGACAATTTTGGAACGTGTGAAAGAAAGTCATGACAGACCGCTGCTTGAGAATAATAAAAATGTTGAGTTTATTGCTGATCTGATGCAGCAGAGACGTCCAAAATATGAAGCCGCAGCAGATTTCGTAATCGAAACAGATGGAAAGAGCGCAATCGAGATCTGTGAAGAGATCATAAAAAAAGCGAACGAAAGCAATCGAAAATAGAAAGAGGGATCATAATGGCAAAGAATATTACAGGACATACAGGATTACTCTGTTTACTTGGAAGTCCGGTTGAGCATAGTATATCACCGGCCATGCACAACGAGGCATGCGATCAGTTGGGTCTGGATTATGCATATCTGGCTTTTGACGTTCCGGAAGCTAAGATGCCGGAAGCAGTGGAAGGACTCCGCACAATGGGTGCACGAGGCTGGAACATTACAATGCCCGGCAAAAATATTATGTGTAAACTGGCAGATAAAGTTTCTCCTGCCTCTGAGATCTCAGGAGCCTGCAACACGATCGTAAATGACGATGGCGTTTTAACAGCCTATACGACCGACGGTATTGGATTTATGAGAGCTGTCAAAGAAAATGATGTTGATATCATTGGAAAGAAAATGACACTTCTTGGTGCCGGTGGCGCTGCAACTGCAATTCTTGTGCAGGCTGCATTAGATGGCGTTGCAGAGATCAATGTCTTCAACGTAAGAGATGCGTTTTATTCTCGTGCAGAGGAAATCGTTGCAAAATTGAATGAGCGTACATCCTGTAAAGTAACATTACATGATTTTTCCGATCCAGAGATCCTGAGAGCATCCATTGCAGATAGCCGGATTCTCGTGAATGGCACTTCTCTTGGTATGGCTCCAAACACAGATCGAACAGCAATTCAGGATCCGACTATGTTCCATAAAGATCTTTTTGTGTTCGATGTGGTATATAATCCGCGTGAAACCAGGCTTCTTCGGGAAGCAAAAGAAGCCGGATGCCAGGTTTCAAATGGTATGTATATGCTTTTATATCAGGGCGCAGCATCATTTGAACTGTGGACAGGCAAAGAAATGCCGGTAGATATCATTAAAGAAAAATATTTTTCGAAATAAAAGCAGATCGTAACGTCAACAAACCGGAGCATTTTCATGTTTTCCTGTCATCGTTTACATTAGTGGCGGCGGGATACATAAGATCGGGATATCCCGAGAATTCCGGCGATCTCCCTCTGTGTATACTCTTTAGAACCGAAAAGGCCGTATCTCATCCGGATAACGGTCTTTTCAATGTCTTTAAGATTCTGTTCATAAGCCTTATAGAGGCTCTTCACATCCTGTTTTAGTATTACCTGGTCAAGCGCCTCTTTTCCCTCCGTTTCCAGGACATCCATGAGGCTTACCGTTTCTCCGTCCTTATCAGTACCGATCGGTTCATATATGGAAACTTCGCGGGAATATTTCTTTCCCGCCCGAAACAGCATCAGGATCTCATTCTCTACACATTTCGCCGCATAGGTGGCCAGTCTCGAGCCTTTCTCCATATCAAAGGTATTGACGGCCTTGATCAGTCCGATGGTCCCTACGGAAAGCAGGTCCTCGGTTTCATAGTCCGTGCTCTGATATTTCTTAA
>JALEWG010000192.1 GCA_022788065.1 Lachnospiraceae bacterium
CTTAGGAAATTGCCTGATCAGGAAGTAAACAGTAAACAGAAGAACAAAGTGGACAAGTCCGGCTTGAACGCCCTGACCCTCTCAATTCTTGAGGGACTTGCTCTGCTTTGCGGGCCGGATGCGGTCTGTCGCAGGAGATGAAGGCTGCCACATAAAAAATCAGGCGGCCCGCGTCGCGGACTGCCTGATCAAAGGTTCAAAATAATTGTGATATCCTGAAAGGATTAGTGCTCAGCTTTGTACTGCTTTAATGCTCTTGCAAGCTGATCCGGGCAGGAAGTCGGACGAGCGCCGCAGAGGATGCCTTCGGTTCTCTTGATTACTTCGTCGATATCCATACCTTCTACCAGTTTGGAAATGCCCTGAAGGTTGCCGTTGCAGCCGCCTTTGAAGCTTACGTTTACTAATTTGTTGTCAACAACATCAAAATCAATTTCACGGGAACATGTGCCGAATGTCTTGTACACCATGTCTGATACCTCCATATGTATGTTCAATAGATTGTTCATGGTCTTACGACCGGGTTTTCTTAACTGATTATACTCGTAAGAAGACTGAGTTGTCAAGGAATTCCCGTCGGTACGGCTATGTTTGTCAGGGTAGTTTGAACCGTCCTTCCGTTACACGCAGTCCGGAAAAAAGAAGAGGAAACCCGAGGAAAACGAAGATATGACTTGATTTTCCATAGGTGATTTCCTATAATGAAAATCACGACGGATAGAGGCCGGAAAAACAGGAGGAATCATTATGCTTGGAATTATTGGAGCAATGGATGTGGAAGTAAGAGAGCTCCGGGAAATGATGGAAAATCCGCAGGCGCAGACCGTGGCGGGAATGATTTTTTATCAGGGAACGATCAAAGGGAAGGAAGTTGTGGTTGTACGCTCCGGAATCGGTAAGGTGAATGCGGGGCTTTGCAGCCAGATCCTTGCGGACCGGTATCATGTGGAAGGAATCATCAATACAGGAATCGCAGGATCCCTCAGGAATGAGATCAACATTGGAGACATCGTACTGTCCACGGTGGCAGTTCAGCATGATATGGATGCAACGGGTTTCGGATATGAAGTCGGACAGATCCCGCAGATGGATATCAAGGAGTTCCCGGCGGACGATAAACTGAGAGAACTGGCGGTCCGCTGCTGTGAAAAGGCAAACCCGGATATTCAGACCTTCTGCGGACGCGTGGCAAGCGGGGATCAGTTCATTAATAGCAAAGAGAAAAAGAACTGGATCCGTGATACGTTTGATGCGTACTGCACGGAGATGGAGGGCGCTGCGATCGCACAGGCAGCTTATCTGAACGGGATTCCGTATCTGGTAGTGCGCGCAATTTCCGACAAGGCGGATGACAGTGCGAACATGGATTACGGTGTGTTTGAAAAGAAAGCGGTTGAGCATTCTGTGCGCCTGATCACGGCAATGTTAGAGGCGCTTTAAGATTCAGTCTGAACCCTCCGCAGGGCGAAATTGCCCGGTATTTGGCGAACGATTTTTGGCTTCTCAATCTTCTCAAAAGGTTCCGGAATGGTTATAATGGGACCAGTATTCGGAATGATCCGGACGAAGAAAGGGGAGCTAAATATGCTACAGTTTTTACAGACTGGAAAAGTGCTGTATGTTCTGGCCGCTGTCTGCGGGCTGGGAGCAGTCAGCAAGCTTGTGACAAGCAGCCTCTACAAAAGATTAATCAAAGAAACCGGAAATATCGCACTGACGAAAAACAGGAACCTGAAAGCACTGAAACAGAAGACAGAAAATATGTTTCTGTTAAGTCACGGGATTCGCAATCCCGGCGCATACATAGAAAAACAGATCTACGGATTCCGATTCCTCGGAATGACTCTCGACAGCTGGGACAACCTGTCGGTGCAGGCCATGATCACCTGCTTCCTGATCGGAGGCATTGCCGCGTTCGGTGCCTACTGGTACCGCTGTGATTCCTACTATATTGTGATGTACGGAACCATGGGGATCCTGGGCGGCCTTCTTCTGGTGCTGGTGGATAACGGAGCGAATATTTCACTGAAACGGCAGCAGCTGACCGATGATCTTGTCGATTACGTGGAGAATTCTCCGCATTTCTATAAAGCGATGGATCAGGGTTCCGATTCCATGGGTCTGGACAGAAAAGGAAAATCGATGCCGGCATCGCCGAGATCCCGGCTTCGCGGCATGGGACTGAGAAACGACAGGGCGTCAGAGGAAGCTGCAGCCGCATTTGATACAGTTTCAGAGAAAGAGAAAGCGGCGGATAAAAAAGGAACTGAAGTCTTTCCGGCTTCCCGCGAACGGGCAGAGGGGGAAAACGGAAAAGAAAAGACTGACCGGCAGACAGGACGATTCTCTGTCCTTGCAAAGAAAAAGGACCGCAGGGAACCGGTGATCCGGAGTGTATCCGCCGGCGGACGGAATGATGGGAACGAGAGCGAGAAAGACCGGCCGGCAGAGAGCGGCGAGGATGAGCTTACTAAGAGCATCGATTATCTGAAGCAGAGTCTGGAGCAGATTGCGGCAAGCAGAGAACAGAACAAACGGGAGCTTCAGTCTGCCCGGGGATCGGATCAGGGAACCGCAGAGCGCGTGAAAAGAGAACTGAAACCGGAGGATCTGAAGCTTTTGGGAGAGATCCTGCAGGAATATCTGACGTAGGAAATTTAAAAT
>JALEWG010000228.1 GCA_022788065.1 Lachnospiraceae bacterium
CGAAAGGCAGAGACAGCGTGTATTACGGAGGGGAATTATGGAGACAATCTACGATCTGATTATTCTCGGCTCCGGTCCCGCAGGACTCGGAGCTGCTATATATGCCCAGAGGGCAGATTTAAAAACTCTTGTGATCGAAAAGGAGATGGTAAGCGGCGGACAGGTGCTGACTACCTATGAGGTCGATAATTACGCGGGACTGCCCGGAATCGGCGGCTTTGACCTGGGAATGAAATTCCGGGAGCATGCCGATAAGCTGGGGGCAGAATTCGCGGAGGATACGGTACTTGGGATCCGGGACGCGGAGGCGGCCGGAGACGAGACGGTTCTGGCAGCGGAGGTCGGAAACGGCCTGAAGCAGGTGGTCTGTGAACACGGGACCTATCTGACAAGAACCGTGATCATTGCAACCGGAGCCCATCACCGGAAGTTAGGGGTGCCGGGCGAAGAGGAGCTGGCGGGAATGGGTATTTCCTACTGCGCGACTTGCGACGGAGCCTTCTTTAAGAAGAAGACGACAGCGGTGATCGGCGGCGGAGATGTGGCGATCGAGGACGCGATCTTCCTCGCCAGATTATGTGAAAAGGTTTATCTGATCCATCGGCGCGATGAGCTTCGCGGAGCGAAAAGTCTTCAGAAAAAGCTCATGTCGATGGAGAACGTGGAGATCCTCTGGGATACTGTTGTGGAATCCGTAAACGGAGAGGATAAAGTGGAATCTCTTTCTCTTTTAAATAAGAAAAACGGAGAGAGAACTGCGATTGCGGTGGACGGAGTGTTTATCGCTGTCGGTATTTCTCCCAATACGGAACTGCTTGAGGGTACCGTAGCGCTTGATGCAGGAGGATACGTGGAGGCCGGTGAGGACGGAGCCACCTCCGTTCCTGGAATCTTTGCGGCCGGAGATGTGCGGACGAAGAATCTCCGTCAGATCATTACAGCCGTGGCAGACGGAGCCAACTGCGTGAGCAGTGTGGAGCGCTATCTGAATGAACAGTAGGAAGAAAGAGGGATCATTCGAATGAGAGATACAGGAAAAATATTGGCAGCCGGCTGTCTGATGGCTGTGCTGTCCATGTCGTTTATCTCGTATGCTGCTCCCGTTCAGACAAGCCCCAGAGAGGGCGTCGCAGTTGTGGCGGCGACAGCATCCGCCTATACCAATGTGGCGATCTCACAGGTGACCAACTATGTCAATGTTCGCACGGAGCCAAATACGGCGAGCGAGATTGTCGGAAAGATCTATAACAACTGCGCCGCGACGATCCTGGCCTCTGTGGACGGGGAAGGCGGGAAATGGTATCAGATCCGGTCGGGTACCGTGACGGGCTACATAAAAGCAGAATACTTTATTACGGGATCCGAGGCGGAAAAGATCGCAAGGGAGATCGGGACCGTATATGTGACGATCAACACGACCACGCTCCGTCTGCGGGAGGCGCCCAGCACGGACAGCCGAACACTGACGCTGCTTTCCCAGGATGCGGAATATATCGCAGAAGACTACGAGGGCGACTTTGTGAAGATTCAGGTCGATGCGGGGCTTAGCGGATATGTACATAAGGATTATGTGCAGGAGCGTGTGGAATTTAAGATGGCTGTGAGTCTGGAAGAGGAAGCACAGCAGAAGGCGGAAGAGGAACGGATAAAAAAAGAGGCTGACGACGCAATTGCGAAAATGAACCAGCTGCGTGCGGAGGCGGGAATTGCCGAAAAACCCGTATCCTCCGGAGATGCTGAGACTGCCGTGCCGGCAGAGTCGGAGCCGGTGGGCATTATTGCCGCAAACCCGGACGGAATCAATGAATCCGGAAACGGGAGTACCGGTGGAGAGACATTAAAGTCCGCGGATCCCACAGAGGGCCATAGTCAGTCTGTCGGACAGGATCAGACCGGCGCACAGACGTCGGGTGAGACCTCCGGAAGCACAGGATCGGGCGACAGCCATGCGGGAGAGACCGCCGGTCCCGGAAGCACAGCAGGTCCGGGTGCGGGAAACAGCACTGCGGCAGCCCAGAGTGCAGCGGGAAGTCCGGATGGTCCGGGAGCAGGTCCGGGAAGCGCCGGAATGCAGAACGGGCCGGTCAATGCGGAGCTCACTTCTGCCACAAGAGCGGCAATCGTCGCCTACGCGAAGCAATTCCTCGGAAATCCGTATGTCTATGGCGGGACAAGCCTGACGGACGGAGCCGACTGTTCCGGATTTACCATGAGAATTTTTGAACACTTCGGTATCAGTACAGGCCGCACGTCGAGAGATCAGGCGGCAAACGGAAAAGAGATCCCGATCAGCTCAATTCAGCCGGGTGACCTGCTGTTTTATGCCAACGGAGATTACATCAATCATGTTGCACTGTACATCGGCGGAGGTCAGATTATTCACGCCAGTACTTCAAAAACAGGAATCATCATTTCCACAGCTTACTACCGGACACCGTATAAGGCTGTGACATTCCTGGAATAATAAACGGGGGGTTACTACTATGAATGAGATCGGAACGTTTGACATTCTCGGACCAAACATGATCGGACCGTCCAGTTCGCACACGGCGGGGGCGTTGAGAATTGCGTTTGTGGCGGGCCGTATGGTGGAGAAGGCGGTCTCCGTAAAATTCGTCCTGTACGGATCCTTTGCCCGTACGTATCACGGTCACGGAACTGACCGTGCGCTTGTGGGCGGTATACTGGGCTACCATCCGGACGACGAGAGGATTCGGGATTCCTTTGAGCATGCGAGAGAGTCCGGCCTGGAGTTTTCGTTTGAAGAAAACTTTACAGACAAGGAGATTTATCCCAACACAGTCGATATTTATGTGACGGACGAGAACGGAAGTGTCATGTCCCTGCGCGGCAAGTCCATCGGAGGAGGCAACGCGGTGATCACGCGGTTAAACGGCGTCGATGTGGAACTGACCGGCAATTACAGCACGTTGGTGGTTGAGCACATTGACAAGAAGGGAACACTGGCCTTTGTCACCACAGTGCTGAGCGCATACGATCTGAATATCGGTTCCCTGCGCCTGTACCGGGAGAGCAAGGGGAAAATGGCTTATGCGATCATCGAGGTAGATACCAATGTTTCACAGCAGGTAATCAGCGCGCTCCGGGGATTCGAAGCGGTAAAAAATGTACTTCATGTGCCTGCCATCAAACTGGACTAATGGGGGAGCAAAATGAATTTTATCAATGGTGCCGAGCTTTTAGAATACTGTGAAAAAGAAAATAAAAAGATTTCCGAGGCCATGTTTGAACGTGAGACCACCTATCTGGAACAGGATGAGGAAAAGACGAGAGAGCGTATGAGAAAGGCGTACTCGATCATGAAATCGGCGGTGAAGAAGCCGATCAATGAGAATATTGTCAGCATGGGCGGCATGATCGGAGGAGAAAGCCGGAAGCTTCACGCGCTTCGGGAATCCGGAAAGAATATCTGCGGAACGCTGGTTTCCAAAGCAATCGCCTACGCGGTCGGCGTGCTGGAGGTCAACGCGTCCATGGGACTGATCGTGGCTGCGCCCACGGCCGGATCTTCCGGAGTGATCCCGGGGGTGTTGTGCTCTCTGCAGGAGGAGTTCGGATTTACGGATGAGGAGATCTGTCAGGCGCTGTTCAATGCGGCCGGAATCGGTTATCTGATCACAAGAAACGCGACGACGGCCGGAGCTGAGGGCGGCTGTCAGGCCGAGGTGGGATCTGCCAGCGCCATGGCGGCGTCGGCTGTTGTAGAGCTCATGGGAGGGACTCCGAGACAGTGCATGGATGCAGCGTCCTTTGCCATGGTGAATATTCTTGGTCTTGTCTGCGATCCCATCGGCGGTCTCGTGGAAAATCCGTGCCAGAACCGGAACGCCATGGGAGCGTCAAACGCCCTGATCTCTGCAGAGCTTTCATTGGCGGGAATTACGAGCATTACGCCGATCGATGAGACGATTGCAGTCATGTATGCGGTCGGCAAGTCCATTCCGTCCGAACTCCGGGAGACTTCTCTCGGCGGCATGGCCGTTGCGAAGAGCGCCTGTGAGACATGCCGGGCCTGTGCGGAAAAGAGACGCGGGTAAGGACGAAAGGGGAAGTGATTATAGAATTCCTCTGTGTCTGTTTGATAATTGCCTGAATTGGCAGATTGGTTACGATGGCAGGTACTGTTCTGTACCTGCCATTAGAATTATATAGAATTAAGAGTTGATTTGTAATACATACTGTTCCACGGAAGTAGATTTGACAGCGAGATCAAGCCAGTTTCTTAGAAGCTTTAGATCGTTCTCGCTGGTAATGCGCATGCGCAATTCGTCTGTAACAGTACCCTTAGATGCCAGGAGAGTCAGTATAGCCGAAGTTAGCCCTTCTACGGCTTCAGCACGTCCTTCTTCACGTCCTTCTTCACGTCCTGCATCAATTAATTCCTGTAAGATCATAAACTGCTGCTCCATTTCCCTGCTTTGTTTTACGAGTTTCACTGAATCTTGAAGAGATTTCACGTAGTCGTCCCCGAAATCGGCAGCACTATTTTCAAGATCTGCCCCCACATAATTCAGAAATGTGAGCAGTTCCGGGGAAATTTCATCCGGATTTTCTCCTTTTGTGCTGAGGAAGATTGTCCGGCTTCCATCCTCTAAATCAGCGACAGTGCATTCACGGCAAGTCTGACTGAAAGAATAGCGGTATTTTTGCTGCCTAAAGGGATCAAAATCACAGATAAAGATCACAAAGGTGTCCGGGAGATCACGATAAAAGCTGCCGCTTCGGAGCAGTTCCATATCTATTTGGCTGTGGTAATACCGGGATCGCTTTCCAAGAGCATCTTTTGGAGAGGTTTGCATCTCCACATTGTAATGGGTATTATTTTCATCCTTCGCATACACATCCAGACGGATTCCTTTATTTTCCGGCCGATAAATGATACTTTTCTCCTTGTTAGTTTCGACCCTGTCAATCGGAAAACCGAGGACAAGTTCCAGAAATCGTTTGCAGTTGGCTTCCTCGCTCATAACGGCGCCAAACATGAAATCATCTTTTAAAGTCAGTTCCTGTATAGTCTTTCTTGTATACATGTAGTTCCTCCGATACACAGAGGAATTCTATGTGACAATTTTAGCATGGAATAAACATAAAGAAAAGTG
>JALEWG010000233.1 GCA_022788065.1 Lachnospiraceae bacterium
TTTTCGATGCGCACGCCGAGGCGGCCTTCCTCATAGATGCCCGGCTCGTCGGTGACGGTCATTCCCGGTACGAAGGGCGTGCCGTATTTCGGACCGAGCCCCTGAGGACCCTCGTGGATCACTCCCACAAAGCCCACACCGTGACCGGTGCCGCAGCGGTAATCCAGACCGCGTCTCCACAGCGTCTCTCTGGCCAGAATATCGATCGTCCTTCCGGTGCTGCCCTCCTTGAACACGGCCATGGCAGCCGCAATATGGCATTTAAGCACCAGCGTGTAAGCCTCTTTTTCCTCGTCTGAAAGCGGCCCCAGCGCGTAGGTACGAGTGATATCCGTGGTGCCATCCCGGTACTGTCCGCCGCTGTCCACCAAAAGAAATCCCCTCGGCTTAATTGCGGCGCAGGACTCCGGCTTTGGCGCATAGTGCATCATAGCCGCGTTGGCGCCGTAGGCGGCGATTGTCTCAAAGCTGGGACCCATACAATTTTCCTGTTCCATGCGAAGGCTCAGAAGATAATCGCTTGCCTCCAGTTCCGTCCAGTTTTCTCCGGTCTCCATGCGGCGGCGCAGCTCCATCTCAAACCGAACCATCGCCGCACCGTCCCTGCGGTGTGCCTCCCGCTGGCATGCCATTTCCGTCTCGTTTTTTACAGCCTTCATGGCGCGGACCAGCTCCTCACCGACCATCAGTGTCACGGAATGGTTGGACGAAAGCGCCCGAACCAGAGCCAGGCTTGTGCCTTCCGGCTCATACAGCACAGTCATTGGTCCCTTAAGATCTTTGAGTGCGGAAACAATTCCGTCATAGGGTTGTAGTACAACACCCTGGGACGTAAGCTCCTCCTGCACCTTCTCAGGGATCCGGCTGCTGTCCACAAACAGGCTCACATGATCCGGCTCCACCAGGCAGTAGGAAAGCGCGAACGGATTGTACGCCACGTCGTCCGCCCGGAGATTCAGAAGCCATGCCACGCTGTCCAGGCGGCAGACCAGCATCGCTTCTGCTCCCTGTCCGGAAAGCCGTTCACGGAGCGCTTCCACCTTCTCCGCAGCAGAAAGACCCGCCTGCGCTTTATCCACAAGCCAGGCCTCCGTCGCCGGAACCGGCGGGCGATCCTCCGTCCAGAGCTCCGAAATAAAATCATGGTCCTGAATGGCGACATGCTTCTTTTCAAACGCCTGCTCCATGGTCTCCACGGTCGCGGCACTGGTACAGAGACTGTCAATGGCCAGTGTGCCTCCTTCCGGAAGATTCTCAGCCAGCCACTGCTCCACAGTGGGTACTCCGGGCTGCGCCATGCGCATCAGCGTGATGCCGCTGCCTGCAAGCTGGCGTTCCGCCTGAATAAAATAGCGCCCGTCTGTCCACAGCGCAGCCTGATTTCCGGTCACGCACAGCGTTCCTGCAGACCCTGTAAAGCCGGAAAGCCACGCACGGCTCCTCCACCGCGCCGGCAGATACTCCGTCATGTGCGGATCGCTTGACGGCACATAGACGCCATCCACATTCCTGTTTTTCATTGCTGACCGCAGCGCGGCCAGCTTTTCTGTTACTGTCATCGTAAAACCTCCCCCAATATCTCCTTCATCTATTGGTAAAAGTGACGGCGTTCCCTCGCCGCACACTCTATTGTATATGCTGCCTGCGAAATTTTCAACCGGTTCCCGGCATTCGATCAATTTAATCTGGCGGAACGTCCCGCATTCCGGCTCGAAAGTATCTATACACCTATTGCGACGTATGAGGTACCGAAATTTCCGGAAAACTGCTGAAAACTGAAAAGAAATGAAGAAAATGTACTTAAAAACGGCTCCGTCGGTATCTATATCAAAATGCATCGCACCGAGATACCTGAGATTCAAGGATTCCTTACGTTTCCATATAAATCCGGTATCTTTTTTGGACAAACCTTGATATGGATACCGCAGCACTCGTTTTCGTGCCTGATTCCGCACCTGTTCGCAGTTATTTCTGCCGTTTTCTAACAAACACGCAGGCGCCGGGTATCTGCACAGGTAAAGTTCATGTATGGATACCGAAAGCGAAAAAATAAGGCCAGGCGGCAGTCGATGAGACCACCACCTGACCCAATATTCTGCCTAGCGGAAGAACTTCACGCCGCTCTCAAAGATCTTCATATCCTGCTCGCCGTAAATGTTCCTGGCAACTGCCTCACCGCGTCTCTCGGAATGAGCCATTTTACCGTAAACACGTCCATCCGGACTTGTGATACCCTCAATTGCCATATAGGAGCCGTTGGGGTTCCAATATTCGTCCATGGTCGGATTGCCTTCCGCATCCACGTACTGAGTCGCAACCTGTCCGTTTGCGAACAGCTTTCTCAGCCACTCGTCGTTAGCAACGAAGCGACCCTCGCCGTGGGATACCGGGTTCACATAAACGCCGCCCAGCTCCGCCTCCGCAAGCCACGGGGACTTGTTGGAAACCACCTTCAGGTTCACCATCTTGGATACATGGCGGCCGATGGTATTATAAGTCAGAGTCGGAGAATCCGGCTTCTGCTCGGCAATGGTTCCCTCCGGAACAAGACCAAGCTTGATCAGCGCCTGGAAGCCGTTGCAGATACCGAGGATCAGACCGTCTCTTTCATTTAAGAGCTTCATCACTTCTTCGCGGATCACCTCGTTGCGGAACGCGGTCGCAAAGAACTTCGCGGAGCCCTCCGGCTCATCGCCTGCGGAGAATCCGCCCGGGAACATGAGGATCTGTGCCTTCTCAATTTCTTTCCGGTAGATCTCAACCGAATCGCGGATGTCGGATGCGCTCAGATTGCGGAATACCTTTGTGGAAACATTGGCTCCCGCACGCTCAAATGCCTTCGCACTGTCGTACTCACAGTTGGTTCCCGGAAATACCGGAATAAATACGTTCGGAGTGCCGATCTTGTGGGTACATACCGCAACATTTCCGGCTTTAAAGATCTGCTCCGGAATCTCGGTCTGTGCAACGCCGGACTCTGTCGGGAATACATCCTCAAGCGTATCGTTCCATGCCGCAAGCGCCTCGTTAAGTGAAATGGAAACGTCACCATACTCAAAGCCTCCGTTACCTGTCACTTCACCGATCACAGTCAGTGAAGAAGCGAGCGCTCCAAGTCTGTCAGCCGGAACCTCACATACGATATCACCCCAGCCCGGTGCGAAGAACCCAGAAGCATCCACGCCGGCATCGATCTTCACGCCGAGATGATTGCCGAATGCCATCTTGCTGACTGCCTCCGCCATACCGTTTGCCTCAACGGCATATGCAGAAATGATATTTCCCGCTGCAATATCCGCGAATAATTTCGTATAACCATCCATGATCTGCGCGTAGTCCGGGAGATCATAGTCGTCTTTTTCAATATGGAATACTGCGATCCGGTTTCCGGCTTTCTTAAACTCCGGAGAGATCACATGCTTCTGGTCCGCGACGTCAACCGCGAAGGAAACCAGAGTCGGCGGTACATTGACTTCCTCGCCGTCCTCCTCCTTGAAGCTGCCGGACATACTGTCCTTACCGCCGATGGACGGAAGACCGAAGCCCAGCTGAGCGTCGTAAGCGCCGAGAAGAGCAGCGAACGGCTGGCTCCAGCGTGTCGGCTCCTCGCTCATTCTGCGGAAATACTCCTGGAATGTGAAACGGATCTTCTTATAGTCGCCGCCGGCTGCCACGATCTTTGCGATAGATGTAAGCACTGCGTAGATCGCGCCGTGGTACGGGCTCCAGCTGGAGAGATACGGATCGAAACCATAGCTCATGAGCGTAACGGTGTCACATTTTCCCTTGAGGACCGGAAGCTTCGCAGCCATGGTCTGAATCTCCGTCTGCTGATATTTTCCGCCGTACGGCATGGTCACGGTGCCGGCGCCGATGGAGGAGTCAAACATCTCCACAAGGCCTTTCTGGGAGCATACATTTAAGGAGCCAAGCATCTTCAGCCAGGTTTCCTTCACATCGCTCACTGCCTTCTTCTCAAACGGTGTGCCTTCGCGGTTCGGAACCTCAAGCGTCACATCCGTCTCCTGGTGTGCGCCGTTGGTGTCAAGGAACGCGCGGCTTAAGTCAACGATGGTCTTGCCTCTCCATGTCATCACAAGACGCGGGCTCTCCGTTACGGTAGCCACTGTGATGGCCTCCAGGTTTTCCTCAGCGGCATAGCCTAAGAATGCATCCACATCCTTCGGATCCACAACGACTGCCATACGCTCCTGGGACTCGGAGATCGCAAGCTCGGTTCCGTCGAGACCGGCGTATTTCTTCGGAACGCGGTCCAGATCGATCAGAAGACCGTCTGCCAGCTCA
Organism: Lachnospiraceae bacterium; assembly: GCA_022788065.1. Classification (GTDB taxonomy): domain Bacteria; phylum Bacillota; class Clostridia; order Lachnospirales; family Lachnospiraceae; genus SUG393. The sequence goes on from JALEWG010000233.1 coordinate 4,306, forward strand.
CCGATGGCAACCGATACGCCGCCTGCACCAAAGTCATTGCATTTCTTGATCAGTCTGGAAACCTCCGGACGGCGGAACATTCTCTGGATCTTCCGCTCAGTCGGCGGATTTCCTTTCTGTACCTCCGCGCCGCATACTTCGATGGAAGCTTCCGTGTGAACCTTTGAGGAACCGGTCGCACCGCCGATACCGTCACGTCCGGTACGGCCGCCGAGCAGGATAATAATATCGCCGGGATCCGATGTCTCACGGATCACATTCTTCCTCGGAGCGGCTGCCATAACAGCGCCGATCTCCATTCTCTTTGCCACATAACCCGGGTGATATAACTCTTTTACATATCCGGTTGCAAGGCCGATCTGGTTTCCGTAGGAACTGTAGCCGTGAGCTGCCTCCGTCACGATCTTTCTCTGCGGAAGTTTGCCCTTTAATGTCTCGTTTAAAGATTTCGTCGGATCTGCCGCGCCGGTGATTCGCATTGCCTGGTAAACATAGGTACGGCCGGAAAGCGGGTCACGGATCGCACCGCCGAGACAGGTAGCTGCACCGCCGAACGGCTCGATCTCGGTCGGATGGTTGTGCGTTTCGTTTTTAAAGTTGATGAGCCACTCTTCCGTCTCTCCGTCAATGGTGACCGGAACAATGATGGAGCACGCGTTGATCTCGTCCGAGATCTCCAGATCCTCCACTTTTCCCTCCTTGCGGAGCTTCTTTGCGCCCAGACATGCCAGATCCATCAGGCAGACAAACTTGTCATCTCTTCCTTTATAAAGTTCTTCATGATCTGCCAGATATTTCTTAAAGGTATCCTCGATCGGCTTTCTGTAGTCGCCGTCCGTAAAGGATACATTCTTAAGCTCTGTGGAGAACGTTGTGTGGCGGCAGTGGTCGGACCAGTAGGTGTCCAGAACGCGGATCTCGGTCACAGACGGGTCCCGCTTCTCTTCATTTTTATAGTAGTTCTGGATATGAAGGAAATCCTTGAATGTCATTGCGAGATTCAAAGATCCGTAAAGCTCTTTTAACGCGCTCTCGTCCATACCGGTGAAGCCTTCAAACACGGCTACATCAGCCGGTGTGTCAAAAACGGCTACGAGCGTCTCCGGAATTTCTTCCATGGCCTCACGGGAATCCACCGGGTTGATGCAGAAATTCTTTATGGCTTTGATCTGCTCTTCGGAGAGCTTTCCGGAAATAACATAAGTCGTTGCGGATTTGATGACCGGCTCCTCGTTCTCATTTAAGAGCTTGACACACTGCTCCGCGGAGTCTGCCCGCTGGTCAAACTGTCCCGGGAGATATTCCACGGAAAATACGCTGTCATCGGCGCCGTGAAGGAAAGTTTCTTCAAATACATCATCGACCGGCGGTTCTGAAAAGATCGTCGCGAGAGCCTCTTTATAGACTTCCTCCGAAATGTTTTCAATGTCATAGCGGATCAGTACGCGGACTCCCGTCACTCCTGTGATCCCCAGGTAGCTTTCGATCTCAGAGCGAAGTTCTTTTGCCTGGACGGCAAATTCCGGCTTTTTCTCAACAAATACGCGCTTTACGCTCATGTTTTTTCCTCCTTGTATTTTTACATGATAGTTTTTTTCATGCGCAGAATCTTTTTATTCTCATACATCATAACACATCGTTATACGATTAGTAAAGTTAATATATCTAATCTTATTTATTATATGTTCTTATATTTTTGTGTATGAACGGCCTAACTCTGCAGGCTGCGGTTGGCTTCACTGAGACTCAGGGCGTCCATGGTCACTTTCATGATCTCCTTAATATCGTCCTCCGTCATTTTCATGCGCTCCGCCAGTTCCTTCACCTTCGGCTCGCGCCCCAGCTCCTCCGCCAGGTTTTTTGACACCTCCTGAAGGGCATTGACTCTCGCGAGCATTTCCTCTTCGATGTCGGCTTCCGTTTTCTGCTCGGCGATCACTTCCTCCAGACGGATACGAATCCGACTCTCCAGAAGCTTTTCAAAACTGTCCTCAAAGCCCTCGTCCGCCAGCATCATAAGTTCCATGCTGGCCTCCTGGATCAGATCCGCCATGGGGACCCCGCGGTTTAAATATTCCTGAACATAGAAAAGCGCTTTTTTGAGATTGCCTTCCACAAGGCGGGTTCTGGCTCCCTCCGATCCGCTCCGGACAAGCTTTAAAAGTTCCCGGTTTTCCTCCTCCGTACACGGCGCGATGGCCGCCAGCTCTTCCATATATACCCGGTAAATATCTTCCCCGGACAGTTCCTCTTCCATGATCTCTTCCTCATTTATCGCTTCAAATTTCTCTTCCATTCTTCCACTCCTTGTCTGCATACAGTCTTTTTTGTATCATATCATAAAACTCCCCCTTTTCAAACCTGTTTTCCTGTGATAGAATAGACTGGCTTTTATAAGGAGGTCTAATGATGGATATCAATTATGAATTATATAAAGTATTTTACTACGTGGCAAGCACGCTGAGCTTCTCCGAGGCATCCAAACAGCTTTTTATCTCCCAGTCCGCAGTCAGCCAGTCCATCAAGGTTCTGGAAAAGAAGCTGGGACAGAGCCTCTTTATCCGCAGCACAAAAAAAGTGCAGCTGACCCCGGAAGGCGAGATCCTGTTTAAGCACATCGAGCCGGCCATGAACCTGATCCGCAAGGGCGAGAACCAGCTTCTCGAAGCCAACACGCTGGGAGGCGGCCAGCTCCGCATTGCCGCCAGCGACACGATCTGCCGCTATTTCCTCGTCCCGTATCTGAACCGGTTCCATACGGACTACCCCAACGTGCACATTAAAGTTACCAACTCCACATCGATCGAGTGCGCCCATATTCTGGAAAACGGACAGGTTGATTTCATCATCACAAACTACCCCAACTCCGGGTTGTCCAACGCGTTAAGCATCTGCCCGATCCGGGAGTTTCGCGATGTGTTCGTGGCGAATCCGGAACATTTCCCTCTGAAAGACAGGTCACTCACTCTCAAAGAGTTAAAAAACTATCCCATCATGATGCTGGACAGGAAAAGTACAACCAGCGAGTTTCTCCATAACATGTTCCAGAGATCCCATCTGGATCTGGTTCCGGAGATCGAACTCAGCAGCAATGATCTTCTGATCGATCTGGCCCGCATAGGCCTCGGGATCGCCTTCGTGCCGGATTTCTGTATCCCGGAGGGTGAAAAGGATCTGTTTGTTCTGAAGCTGGAGGAGGAGCTCCCGGCCCGAAAGCTTGTGGTCGCCTGCAACGAGTCTCTTCCGATCTCCCAGGCTGCCAGACAGTTTATGGACCTTCTGAAATCATAAGTTTTCCGTTTATTGATCCAGAGTTCCATCCCAGAAATCGCGGATACACTGCGCTACGTTGTTTCTGTTTACCATATGATAATGTTCCCATTCTCTCGGGAACAGTTCCAGATATTCTCTCCGGAGGAACCGGTCATCTAAAAGCAGAATGATCCCCTGGTCCTTTGGCGTCCGGATCACACGTCCGGCCGCCTGAAGGACCTTATTCATTCCCGGATACTGGTACGCAAAATCAAATCCGCGCTCCTCCGTCTCATCAAAATAGTCCTTCAAAATTTCCTGTTCCGTGCACACCATGGGAAGCCCCGTTCCCACCAGAATCACGCCGATCAGGCGTTCCTCCTTCAGGTCGATTCCCTCTGAAAATACGCCGCCCATGACACAGAACGCCACGAGGGAATGGCTCCTCTCCTTTTCAAATTCCTCCAGAAATTCCGTTTTCTCCGCTTCGTCCATCCGCTGTCCCTGTACGATCAGGTCCGCCTTTAGCGGCTCCTCCTCAAACAGGCGCTCCAGCTCAGCCATATACTGATAGGACGGGAAGAACACCATATAGTTCCCGTGTTTTCCCGCCGCGGCCGCCCGGATATAGTCTGCCACTTTCCGGAATTCCGTTTCATTGCGCCTCGTGTACCGGCTGCTCACATCAGTCGCCACCATGAGAAGGCGGTTTTTCTCCGGGAACGGAGAATTGGCGTACACGGCATAGTCCTCCTCATTTCCGGATAGCAGCGTCTTATAGTACCGGATCGGAAGCAGCGTCGCCGAAAAGAGGATCGTGCTGATTCCCTGATCCATGCACCGCGACAGGATCCGGGCGGGATTCACACAGAGAAGACGCACCTGAAATGAGGAAGTTCCGAAATTCTCCGCATAGATCCGGTAATGCTCGTCCAGCTGTTCATAGGCATTCAGAAAATCCCGCAGGCAGAAATAGAATTCCAGCACCGTATCCCGTCCTTCAAACTCCGGGAAGTCCTCCAGAAACGTCTCCATCTCTCCGAAGACTCCCATCACCCCCGCCGCAAGAGCCGTCACATCCGGAAGTACCATGGAGCTCTCACATTCCCGCTTCATTGCGAGCAGCAGTTTATTACAGGAATCCAGCTGCTTTTCCAGCCGTTTGACTTTCCCTTTGACAATCCGCCGCACCTCCAGGAAGTCCTCTTTCCGCACGGCAGCGCTGTACATCTCTCTGGCTCTGGGCACCAGATTGTGGGCCTCATCCACAAGAAACAGGTATTCCCCTTTATTTCCTTCTGCAAAATATCGCTTCAGCCGCACATTGGGATCAAATACATAATTATAGTCGCAGATGATCCCGTCGGTCCAGTTGGAGAGATCCAGGCAGAACTCAAAGGGACATACCTGATACTTCTCTGCATACTCGATGATTTTTTCTCTCGTCATCTCCTGTTCCAGATGGAGCATGTCAAACACGGCGTCGTTGACCCGATCATAGTGCCCCTTCGCGTACGGACATGCCTCCGGATTACATTCGGGCTTTTCCATGGGACAGAACTTTTCCTTCGCCGTGATGGTCACAGAGCTGAAGATGAGTCCCCGTTCCCTCAGGATCCTGAGCGCCTCCTCCGCCACCGTGCGCGTGATGGTCTTGGCTGTCAGGTAAAAGAGCTTCTCCGCCTTTCCCTCCCCGATGGCACGGACGGCGGGAAACACCGTTGACAGTGTCTTTCCGATCCCGGTCGGCGCCTGGATAAAAAGCCGTTTTCCCCTGCAGATCGTCCTGTATACAGAAACCACCAGATCTCTCTGCCCCTCCCGGTAGGGAAACGGGAATTGAAGGCCCAAAATCGACCGGTCTCTGACCTGTTCATGATGATACAGAAAACGCGCCCATTTGAGATACTCGTGGGTCACACTCTGAAACCACTGCCTGAGCTCCTCCAGAGATCGGTCCGCGTGAAACCGGCGAATGTCCTCAGTCTCCAGATTACAGTAAGTGATCTGAAGCCGGATTCCCTCCAGCCCATGGTCACAGCAGTAGAAATAACCATAGCACATTGCCTGCGCCATATGGACCTCCACCGGCTCCTCCAGGCGCGAAAGATCCATATACATGCCCTTGATCTCATCGATGGTGACGATTCCGTTTTCCTCAAAGATGCCGTCGGCTCTGCCTTCCACAATGAGGGAGATCTCCTGTTCCTCATCCTCCACCGTATGCTTTAACGGCACTTCCGCGCGATAGCCGGCTCCCATCCGCTTCTGGATCTTCCGGTGCAGCCTGCCTCCTGCCAGCATGGCCTCTTTCTGCGCACCTCCGGAATGCCGGTTGTCGATATCTCCGGACCGCAGGACAAACTCCACCAGATTTCTGACGGAAATATGGATTTCTCTTCTGTTTTCCTTGTTTTCAGGGCCGGCCTGTTTTTCCATCCTGCTTCCTCCGCTCTGCGCATTCTCCGGCGCAATTCTTTTCCTATTATATAGCCAATCCCGTCTTTCCGCAATCGAAAAGCTGCCGTATACATGATTTGCAACGGCAGCTTCCTTTTGTTTCGATTTTCTGTTTCATGTTTCCTTCTGCCTGAAAATCAGGCGTCCGGCTCTGGAGCAGTTCTTCGGTTATACCATTATTTTCAGCTATGCAACGGAATGGATTCTATCAGCGTCCTTTTCGTCAAGGAACTCCTCTAACGTTCTGTCCTCACCATCATATTCAACGGTCAGAACTTTCGTCAGATCCATGCTCAGTACTCCTAAAATGGATTTGGCATCAATAATCATGCGATTGTAGAAAACATTAATATCAAAATCGCATTCGCATGCAGCTGATACAAAATCCTTTGCCTCTGTGATAGAAGCCAGCCGGATTTTTCTCTGTTTCATCATACTGTTCAAACTCCTTTCCCTCAGGGAAATATAAAAATATAAACCTTTCTCAACTGTTCGTTTCTTTTATATCATTTCCCGTTTGGATAGTCAATTGCCATTTCGCACCATGATCTGTGAAGTTTTTGAAGGTTTTTGTGGAATTTCTACAAACAGAATCGTTTTCAGATCGAGAATCGGAAGAATTTCCGGCTTCAGGAAAAAACAACGCACGATTTTTTTGACAATCGTGCGTCATACAAAGCAGGGGAAGAGGGGCTCGAACCCCCATCTACGGTTTTGGAGACCGCTGCTCTACCATTGAACTATTCCCCTTTGCATCTCTCATGCTCAGCTATAATACCATGAGATCTGCAAAATGTCAACAGATTTTTTAAAAAAACGAAAAAATACCACAATTCCATTTTCTTAACCGGCATGTGTCAAATGAGTTCGATCGCCTCACGCACGTTTTCCACACCGATCAGACGGATCCCCGGCACGCTTTTCATTTTCCCCAGATTTGCTTTTGGGAGAACACAGGTGGTAAATCCCATTTTCTTTGCCTCGGAAACACGCTGTGCCGCCTGGGATACGCCGCGCACCTCCCCGGACAGTCCCACCTCCCCGAAGATCAGCATGCCCGGATCCACCTCCCGGTTTTTGAAACTGGACACAAGCGCCATGACGACCGCCAGATCCAGTGCCGGCTCATTCATCCGGATGCCTCCCGCAATATTCACGTACGCGTCATACCGGCTCATGGCGTATCCGCACCGCTTTTCCAGAATTGCCAGAAGAATATTGATCCGGTTGTAGTCCACGCCGTTGGCCGTCCTTCTTGCCATACCGAAATTTGTCGCGGTTACAAGAGCCTGGACCTCCAGGAGGATCGGTCTCGTTCCCTCCAGGGAACAGGCAACCACAGCCCCCGACGCCTCTTTCGGCCTTCCGGAAATCATCATCTCCGACGGGTTCGTCACTTCCACCAGTCCCTGCCCCTGCATTTCAAAGACGCCTACCTCGTTGGTGGAGCCGAACCGGTTTTTCACAGCCCTTAAGATCCGATAAGTATCATTTCTGTCGCCCTCAAAATAGAGGACCGTATCCACCATATGCTCCAGAACTCTGGGGCCGGCCACAACGCCTTCTTTCGTCACATGTCCCACGATAAAAATCGTGATTCCCAGCCCTTTGGCTAACTGCATCAAAAGGCTGGTCGACTCCCTCACCTGGCTCACACTTCCGGGTGCGGACGTAACATCCTCCCGATACATGGTCTGAATCGAGTCGATGATGACCACGTCCGGGTTTTCCTGCTGCACAGCCTCTGAAATCCGGTCCAGATTGGTTTCACAAAAGAAATACAGCTCTCCGTCGATGGATCCGATCCGGTTCGCCCTCATCTTGATCTGTTTTAACGATTCCTCACCGGAAATATAGAGTACTTTCTTCCCGCCGTGAGCCAGATTTCTGCACACCTGCAGAAGAAGCGTCGATTTTCCGATTCCGGGATCGCCGCCCACAAGGACCATGCTGCCCTTCACGATCCCGCTCCCTAACACCCGGTCCAGCTCTCCGAACCCGGTGGGGGTGCGGTCCTGCTCCTCCAGCGAAATCTCCGTGATACGGACAGGGGCAGCGCCCCGGCCGGGAACCCGGATCCTCTCTGCGGCCTGCTGCTTCTTTTCAGAAGCTACAGGTTCCTCCACGAACGAGTTCCACTCCCTGCATGCCGGACACTGCCCCATCCATTTCGCGGATTCATAGCCGCATTCCCTGCAGAAAAAAACAGTATTGTTTTTTGCCTTTGCCACTATAAAATCCCTCTCTCAAACAAGTCGGTTTTCTTTGTCCCTTACTTGCGCAAAATCTTTACCTCAACACTTCTTCCCTCGGAAAGTTCTACAGAAAGACTTAACTTTCCGCTCATGTTGGTTCTCATTCCGCCGACGCCGACGCCGTCCTCAAAGACCTCATAGTCCATATCGTCCTCCAGCTGAACCGTGATCTGAGCGTCCTGATCGCCTTCCACATGAAATACTACCTCGTTGTCCGTCACAGAAAAATCCGTCACCGCGGTTCCCGGAACCGACTCATAGACAAACATGCCGTTGCGCTCCAGCTTTGTAATCTCATTGAATGTTTTTACTTTATAGAGATCACCGTCGTGTTCAAAATCCTCCACCTTTGATTTTGCGGACAGTTTATAATTACCGAAGCTTATGGTTCCGTTTGCCTCCGTACGGATTAATTCATTGATTACTGACATAATACTTAGTCTCCTTTTGTGTGATTCGTAAAAAGCTATCGCCGCATTGCGGTAACGATATCATACCATAACTTTGTCATTTTTGCCAGATTTTTGTGACCGGCGGGCTGAAAATTTGAGCTGTCCATCCTTCAGAATGATCTTTACGGAATCACCTTCCCGGACGCGGCCCTCCAACACTGCCTCCGCCAGTTTATCCTCCACCAGATTCTGAATCGTCCGCTTTAACGGTCTTGCGCCATATTTTTCATCGTATCCCTTCTCCACAAGGAAATCTTTCACATCGTCCCCGGCATTGAGGCGAATCGACATCTGCTGCTTCGTTCGCTTTGCCACTGTATCCAGCATGATCGATACGATCTCCTTCATGTGGTCCTTACCCAGCGGATGAAATACGATGATCTCGTCGATCCGGTTCAGGAATTCCGGCTTGAACAGACGCTTCACTTCATCCATAACACCTGTCTTCATTCGGTTGTATCTGGCTTTTTCATCGTCCTGCGACGTGAATCCAAGATGTCTGGGTGAGATGATATTCTCCGCCCCTGCATTGGAGGTCATGATAACGACCGTGTTCTTGAAATCGACCTTGTGTCCCTGGGAATCAGTAATATGTCCGTCATCGAGCACCTGCAGAAGAATATTAAACACATCCGGATGGGCCTTCTCCACCTCGTCAAAGAGAATCACGGAATAAGGATTTCTCCGCACTTTCTCGCTGAGCTGGCCGCCGCCCTCGAATCCCACATATCCCGGCGGGGATCCGATCATTTTCGACACACTGTGTTTCTCCATATATTCCGACATATCGACGCGGATCAGCGCGTTTTCGGTGCCGAACATAGCTTCCGCCAGCGCCTTGCAGAGCTCTGTCTTTCCAACGCCGGTGGGGCCTAAAAACAGGAAGGAGCCGATCGGACGTTTCGGGTCCTTGAGACCCACGCGGCCACGGCGGATCGCTCTGGAAACGGCAGTCACGGCCTCCTCCTGGCCGACTACGCGCTCATGGAGGATAGATTCCAGCTTAAGAAGCCGCTCCGTCTCCTCCTCTTTCAGTTTACTTACGGGAATTCTGGTCCAGCCGGATACCACATCGGCGATCTCATCCTCATCGACGATCAGTGTTCTGGAGTTTTTCTCCTCCTCCCACTTTTCTTTCAGTTTCGCGATCTTCTCCCGTTTCTTTTCCTGGCTCTTTTTGATCTCGCCCGCAAGTTCATACGCCTCGGACTTGATGGCCTCCTCTTTCTCCTTTTCCAGTCCGCGTACTTCCTCCTCCAGCTCCCGGATGCCCTTCGGCTCCACATAGACGGTCAGCCGGACCTTGGATGACGCCTCATCGATCAGGTCGATTGCCTTATCCGGCAGGAACCGGTCATTGATATAGCGGGTTGACAGTCTGACCGCCGCTTTGACAGCATCGTCCATGATCGTCACCCGATGGTGCTCCTCATACTTCGGACGAAGTCCTGTGAGGATCGCGATGGCCTCCTCCTCTGTCGGCTCCGCCACGGTCACAGGCTGGAACCGGCGCTCCAGTGCTGCATCCTTCTCGATATATTTCCGGTACTCGTCGATGGTCGTCGCCCCGATCAGCTGGATCTCTCCGCGCGCCAGCGAAGGTTTTAAAATATTGGAGGCGTCCAGAGCGCCCTCCGCGCCGCCTGCACCGATGATCGTGTGGATCTCGTCGATAAACAGAAGGACATTTCCGGCTTCCCGCACTTCATTCAGGACATTTTTGATTCTCTCCTCAAACTCACCGCGGTATTTGGAGCCGGCAACCATACCGGACAGATCCATAATCACCACGCGTCTTCCCGCAATCGTCTCCGGAACAAGGCCCGTTACGATCATCTGTGCCAGTCCCTCGATCACCGCTGTCTTTCCGACTCCCGGCTCGCCGATCAGGCAGGGATTGTTCTTGGTCCTCCTGCTTAAGATCTGGATCACCCGCTCGATCTCTTTTTCTCTTCCGATCACCGGATCCAGCTTTCCGTTTTTCGCAAGCTCCGTCAGGTCACGGCTGTACTCGTCAAGTGTCGGCGTCTCCGTCCTCTGGCCTTTCGCCTGGCGTCCCTGGGCAAGTTCCTCTCTTCCGGCCGCCCCATCTTCGCCCATGGCGGAAAGAAGATCAATGTAGATTTTCTGGATATTAATGTTCAATGTATTTAAAAGCCGGATCGCTACGCAGTCGGATTCCTTTAACATGGCCATAAGAATATGCTCGGTTCCGATCTGCGGCGCATGAAACCGGACCGCCTCGCGATAACTGTTTTCAAGCACGTGCGCGGCACTGGGCGTATAGCCCTCTCTGTCGCGGAGCTTCGTATTCTGATAAGAAGAAACCAGCTTCTGCTCCAGCTCCAGAACGCGCTCCAGCTTCACATCATTGGCTTCCAGAACTTTTGCAGCCGTGCCGCTTCCCTCCTCGATCAGACCCACAAGGATATGCTCGGTTCCCACCGTTCTGGCTCCCATATCCCGTGCTGCCTCATTGGCAAGAGCCAGTGCCTCTCTGGCTTTTTCTGTGTATCGTTCCATATGATTCTGTCATTTCCTCCTGTCAACGAATTTCCGGCAGACGGTTTCTGATAAAATCAGCCCTGGCTGCCTCCAGTTCTCCCTTGCTTAACGGTCTGTCCGCACCGGCCAGGAGATTTGCCGGCTGTATTCCTGACATCAGTCCGTAGACGGAACACGGTCTGTCCGTGACAAGGATCCCGTCCGTCATGCCTGCCATGATCTGGGACAGAAATTTCATGGCGTCCTTCTCCGCAAAGCGTCTCGCATATTTCAGAACCCCGTAGGATTTATACGCTTCGTCCGCACATATTAATGGTTGCTCCCGGAGCGCCTCCTTCCTGAGACGCCTTTCCTGCGCATCCAGCTCTGCAGCTGCCTTACCAACCAGGTCGATGATCTCTTTCTCTGTCTGTCCAAGAGTTTTCTGGTTGGACACCTGATACAGGGAGCCGCAGTTTTCGCTCCCCTCGCCGTACACACCCCGGATCGTGGTCCCGAACCGGCCCATGTCGGCCACCAGGCTGTTAAAATTTTTCTTTCTTGAAAGCATCGGCAGATGTACGATCACGGAAGCCCGCAGACCGGTCCCCACATTTGTGAGAAATGTCGTCAGGTATCCGTATTTCTCATCAAAGCAGTATTCGATCCGTTCACTGACGGCATCGTCCGCCGCATCTGCCGTTTTCCAGCAGTGTTCCAGGCTTAGTCCTTTTTCTACAGCCTGTATCCTGATATGGTCGTCACCGTTTATGGAGATTCCCAGCCTCTCATCCTCTGAAATCAGCAGACCGGCCGGCTCCTTTTTTTCCGCCAGGCTGCGATTGATCACTTTCCGCTCGTAAAGGGCTCTCTTTTCCAGATCCGAACAGTCCTGAAGCTTCAGGACCCGGCATGGTCTGCCGTCCGGTCCGTTTAAGTCTTTCAGTATTCCGCAGAGCCGTTCTGTCATTTCCAGGCTCTGCTCCTTCGTCATTCTTCCGGAAAACGGGTATTCCGCCCAGTTTCTCACGAGACGGACGCGGCTGTATACCACATTGGATTCCGGATCTTTCGGTATCTCAAACCATCTATCCATTCTGTTCCGTCTCCCTTGTTATTTCCGTCTCTTTCTTTATTTCGCGTATTTCATCCCGGAGTGCCGCGGCATCCTCATATTCCTCCCGCCGTAAGGCATCCTTCAGGCGTGCCTGCAGGAGACGGAGCCTTTCTTCCCCGGTCAGTGTGCTGCCGGGATCTTCTCCCTTTTCACAGGAATTTTCTCTGACAGGCTCACCGGAAACAGGCGCTTCCGTTTCCCGGTACCGGACCGGTCTCTTCCCCACATGCTTTTCACTGCCCTGAAGGTGCCTGATATTTTCTCCCAGAAGCGGACCGAACACGCTGTAGCAGTCCGCACAGCCAAACCGGCTGCCTGAAGCAAATTCTTCGTATGTGGTCTTGCAGGTCGGACACACCACTCCCGCATATTTTCCCTCGTTCTTTTCCGCATTCTGAAGTCCCATCAGCCCGGAGAGCAGCTTTCCCAGAGAGATCTCG
>JALEWG010000256.1 GCA_022788065.1 Lachnospiraceae bacterium
GTCTCGATGATCTTACCTGCGGACTGATCGATTAACTGATGGTCGTACGCTTTCAATGTGATTCTCATAACCTGACTTGCCATAAAAAAAGTCGCCTCCTTTTCGCACTTTTAACGAAGTACGACAAGCGGTGACTGTACACGGTCTCGTGTGTATCTTGCATCTTCACACGTTGTTACTGCCCCTTACCCTGAGCAGCTGTTAATTTGGTACAGTGACTTGTCGCCAGTTTCATAACTTGACATTCGCTCCACGGAAAACCTGCCATATTCAGGCAGCAACCTCACGCTTCACAGCTATCATGCCACAGCTACATTAACATAACACAAGTGCGAAAAAAATGCAAGCACTTTTTTCGCACTTTTCCGCCATTTTTAAAATTTGTGGATATCCGTTTCCATATCATAGAAGAAACACCTATTTATCAACCGGAGTCTCCTGTTTCAGCTTTTCTCTCGCGGCTTCCTCTCCGTCTGTGAGAACACTGACGGCCGCCTGCAGCTGATTGTCATCCTCTTTCGGAATCTCGATTTTGTTCTTCAGCTCGTCTTTCAGTTCCACTTCCAGATCCGGTTCGATTCCTTTTCCATGGATGCACTCTCCGGAGGGAACATAATAATAGGAAGTAGTAAGTTTCACAGCACTGCCATCCGGAATTGAAAAGATTCCCTGAGCAATCCCTTTTCCAAATGTTTTCGTGCCAAGAATCCGCGCGACACCGTTATCCTTCAGTGCTCCTGTCACGACCTCCGCCGCACTTGCACTCTGCTCATTCACAAGCACCACGATCGGAACAGACGCCTGATGACCATCCTCTGCCTCATAACTGCTGTCCGGCACGCCTTTTCCCTTAAAGCTAACAATCGTATCTCCGTCGGGAAGCAGATAATCGGAAATATCCTTTGCTGCCGTTACAACCCCGCCTCCATTATTTCTCAGATCCAGAATCATGCCTTTCATACCTTTGCTTTCCAGATCGTCATACGCTTTTTTGAACTGCTCACCGGTCACTTCCTCGAAGGTGGAAACAGAGATATAGCCGATTTTCTTATCAAGCATGGAATACTCCACCGTTGGATTCTGGACGATCGCACGCTTCATAGTCATGTCCACATAATCGTCTGTGGATTCTCTGTATACAGTAACAGAAACCTCCGTCCCTTCTTCGCCCTTGATGTAATCGCTGACAAGAAGACTCAGGTCCATCCCCTCCACGTTCACATCGCCGACGCCGGTGATCACATCACCCGGGAGCATGCCGGCCTGCTCCGCCGGGGTTCCCTTAAAGACCTTGACAACGGTAATCACACCCGTATAAACATTCTGGCTCACCTGGACGCCGATTCCGCAATACTCGCCTTCATTGCTCTCCTGAACGCTGCTGTATTCCTCCGCCGTATAATAAGTAGAATACGGATCTCCCAAGGAATACACATATCCCCGGTACATCCACTCCACAGGATCCTCCGGTTCACTTTCCTCGTCGTCAAGGAACAGATAATACCGGTCGATCAGCTGCTGGATATAACCGAGCTTGGGGCCGATCTTCGCCATATCCGGTCCGTTTTGCTGCCCTGCATTTTCCGCGTCGGAAGCCTGAGTGCTGTGATTGGCGTTGGAACCCCGGGCCAGGGTCCAGATTCCAGCAGCCATTCCGACTGCTATCAGACCGGAAAAGGCCGTCACCAGCGCGCCCACAAGCACGCCTTTCCAGAATTTATTCTTCGTTTCTTTTTCTTCCAAGTTTCTGTTCTCCTGTTCTGTCATATCGCACACTTTCTTTTAAGGACTTACGTACTTACGCGGATTCACATATGTACCGTTGACGCGAATTCCGAAATGCAGATGCGGACCGGTGGAATAACCCGTCGATCCGACTTTGGCAATCACCTCGCCCCGCTTAACCTTCTGTCCCACTGAAACCAGCAGCTTTGATGCATGCATATAAACAGTGTACACGCCGCCGCCATGATTGATCATTACATAATTTCCTGCCGAATAACTGTAAGTGGCAACAACCACCTCGCCGGCTGCAGCCGCCACGATATTACTTCCCGTGGGCGCTCCGATATCAATTCCCTTATGGTTGGAGGACGCCCCCTCGGTAGGTGACGATCTGTCTCCGAATCCCGATGTGATCCTACTGCTGGAGGGACACGGCCATATGAATTTAATATCTCCGATACTGGCTGTATTATACGATTGTCCCGCGGATTCCGCTTTCTTTTTCGCTTCCTCTTCTTTTTTCTTCAGTTCCGCCTCGATGGTTTTGATGGAGTCCTCCTGTTTTTTGAGATCGCTCTCATATTCGGAAACCAGATTCTCCTGGCTCTGGATCCGACTCTCCACAGCTTTCAGTTCTTCCTGCTTTGCGGCCAGGAGCGTTTCCACAGACGCATGCTTTGCCTCCGTCTGTTCCTGCATGGAAACCAGTTCCTGATGCTCTTCCTCCAGGGTCCGCTCCTTCGTGGCGATCTTTTCTTTGGTATCCATGTATTCGTCCATTTTCTCTCTGTCATACTCCGTTATCTTGCCGATATATTCGGCGCGGTTCAGTAATTCTGACAGAGATTTCGACTGCATGAGAAGGTCCACATACGTGCTTTCTCCCTTTTCATACATATATTTTATCCGCAGCTTCATGGATTCATACTGCTCTTTTTCCGTCTGCTCTGCCTCCGCAAGCTCCGATTTCGTCATCTCGATCTCCGCCTCTTTGGCTTTGATGTCTGAATCCAGGCGGGACAGCTCGTCACTCAGCGTCTCCAGGCTGGCGTCCAGCTTTTTCACGTATGCGGCGGCGTCGCCTTTCAGGCTCTCCAGTTCCCGGAGCGCCGCCTCCGCCCGGCTTTTCTCCTCCTGAAGCGCCGTTTTTTTCTTCTTCGCGTCTTCCAGTCCGCTTTTCGTCGCCATGGCCGGAAATGCCAGAAGCAGACAGCACAGCGCGGAAAGGATCGCGATCCATATTCTCTTTCTCTTCATTTTCGGCTCCTATACGCGCAGATGTCTGCGGATGGTCATAAAGCTTACCAGAAATCCAAGGCCTCCTCCCAGTGCCAGCGAGATCGCCGACATAGACGGATAAATTTCAGAAACCGGGAGAAACTGGATCAGCCCGGAAAGCAGGCGAAACCGCTCCACCACAAATTCCACAGTCCGGTTGTAGAGGAAATACATAGCAGCCAGCGGCACAAACGCCCCGGCAAGCCCGATTAACGTTCCCTCCACCACAAACGGTGCGCGGATCATGAAATTCGTAGCGCCGATCAGACGCATGATCTTATTCTCATTTTTCCGGAATTCAGCCGCCACGGAGATCGTGTTGCTGATCAGGAATGTGGCCACCGCGAGCAGCAACGCAATGATAACTCCGAACAGAAGTGCAAGAATTTTGTTAAAACTCGCAAGTCCCGCGGCTGCGCTGTTGGAATAATTCACTTTCCTGACGCCGCGAAGAGACTCCAGATACCGGACCATTGCATCCTGATCTTCGATATCATTCAGGAATATCTCGTACGATGCGGATCCGGCCAGCGGATTATCCTCCGCAAAGCCAGCCGCAAGGCTTGTATTTTCCCCGAAATACTCCGTCTGGAAATTCTCCCAGGCCTCTTCTGCCGACACATATTCCATCCGTTTGATCCGGTCGGATTTTTCTGATCCGATCTGCTCTCCAATCTTCCTGATCTCATCTCCGGAGAGATCCTCGTCGAAAAAGACGGTGATGCCCATGGTGGATTCCGCAGTCACCACCATGTACTGAATGTTATTAATAATTGAATAGAAAACACAGAATAAAAAAATACATGCAGAAATAATCGCAGCCGACGCCAGCGAAAACCAGATATTTCTGCATATATTCACAATGCCCTGCTTCAGGCAGAACCAGAACGTTCCGATTCTCATAATCAATACCCGCTTTCCTTTCTGTCACTGATCACAACGCCTTTTTCAATCGTGATCACACGCTTTTTCATCATCTCCACGATCTCGCGGCTGTGTGTGACAACGATTACCGTTGTGCCCTGCCTGTTGATCTCATCAAGCAGCATCATAATGTCCATGGCATTCTGCGGGTCCAGATTTCCCGTCGGCTCGTCCGCCAGAAGGACCGCCGGTTTATTGATCAGTGCCCTCGCGATCGCCACCCGCTGCTGCTCACCGCCGGAGAGCTGGTGCGGAAATGACTTGTATTTCGAGGACAATCCGACCATCTTCAGGATCTCAGGAACTGATTCCCGGATCGTACGGCCGGGTACACCGATCACCCTCTGGGCGAAAGCCACGTTTTCATATACCGTTCTGTCCTTTAAAAGTCTGAAATCCTGGAATACAACACCCAGAGTCCGGCGGTATTTTGGAATATACCGCCTCGGCATCGTTCCGAGGTCCATATCATTGACAACAACACGGCCGGAGGTCGGCTCCACCTCTTTTAAGAGGATCCTCAAAAGAGTGGATTTTCCAGAACCGCTCCGGCCCGTGATAAAGACAAATTCTCCGTCGTCAATGGTAATATCCACGCTCTTTAAAGCGCGGCTGCTTTTGTCGTAGGTCTTTGTCAGTTTTGAAATTTCAATCATAATCAGTAATCCAGATTCTCCATATACTTCATGTACTTCACTACCATAAGAGCAATTTTGAAAGTAATGGCATCCTCGAACACACGCAGATCCAGCCCGGTACTCTTCTGCAGCTTATCCAGACGATAAACCAGCGTATTTCTGTGAATGTACAGCTGTCTGGAGGTCTCGGAAACGTTCAGGCTGTTCTCGAAGAACTTGTTGATCGTCGTCAGAGTCTCCTCATCGAACTCATCCGGATTCTTCCCGTCGAAGATCTCCTTGATAAACATACGGCAGAGCGGAAGCGGAAGCTGATAGATCAGCCGGCCGATACCAAGATTCGAGTAGGCAACCACATTTTTGCTGCTGTAGAAGATCTTTCCCACATCCAAGGCCATCTTCGCTTCTTTATAAGAACGGGAAACATCCTTGATCTCGTTGACGATCGTACCGAACGCGATATGAACCTTGGACATAGCTTCCGTGTTCAGCATATCCAGGATCGTATTGGCGGTCTTTTCCAGATCGCTGTAGGTCTCTCCGGCTTTCACCTCACGGACCAGAATAATATTCTTTTCATCCACAGCCGTGATAAAATCCTTTGTCTTAGCTGAGAACAGACTTCTTACGGTCTCAAGCGCATTGACATCCTTCTCATTTTTCGTTTCGATCAGAAATACGACACGTTTCACATTGGTTTCAATATGAAGTTTCTTCGCACGGTTATAAATATCCACCAGCAGCAGGTTATCTAACAGCAGATTCTTGATAAAATTGTCCTTGTCGAACCGTTCTTTGTAAGCTACCAGAAGATTCTGGATCTGGAACGCGGCAAGTTTTCCAACCATATAAACATCATCGCTGCCGCCTTTGGCAAGGAGGATGTACTCCAGCTGGTGCTCATCAAATACTTTAAAAAACTGGTATCCGGAAATCGCCTGGCTGTCGGCCGGAGAATCAACAAACGCAAGAATAGAGCTTTCATAGTCTTCCGCGCGTTCAAACGTGGATGCCAGAACCTTGCCTTCCACATCACAGACGCACAGGTCAATCCTGGTAATTTCTTTCAGTCCCTCGATATTAGACTGTAAAATCTGATTGGAAATCATAGCGTCCTCTCCTTTTCTCAATTATGGGCATATCCATTTTCTATTTTAATGCAAAATCACAAAAAAGGAAAGAAAAATTTTGTATTATTTCACAAATTTTTTCCGAAAATCGCAGTTGTACTGCATAAAATACAAAGAAACCGGGAATCATCCATCCCGGTTTCTCTATATACATGATTCTCAATCGATTACTGTCTGTTCATTTTCGCGGTCAAAGATCTGAACCCTTCCGCCATCCGCCTTTAACAGAAGGCTCTCTCCTGCGGCAAACGACTCTGTCTTTTCAACAAGGCAGATTCCCTCTGTCTCTTCCAGTGAAAACCGGAGAACCCTCTGAGACTGGAAAACCTCCGATCCCATTGATTTCACCGCAAGAATTCCGTCCCCGCCCTTTTTTCCTGCTCCGAGAACAGAAAGCGCATCGGCGCGGATCCCCACAGTCACATCCTTTTTCAGATATCCCTTATCTGCCAGAAGACGACCCTTTTTAGCAGAAATCGGAATCCGTCCGCATTTCAGATCGAGCCAGACCGCATCGTCTTTTCCGGAAACCACTGCCGAGAAAAAATTCATTGGCGGATATCCCACCACACCGGCTACAAGGCTGGTATTCGGATGGAGAAGCAGATCCTGCGGCGTATCATCCTGACAGATCATACCTTCGTTCATCACTACCATTCTGGTCCCCAGTGTCATTGCC
This sequence comes from Lachnospiraceae bacterium, assembly GCA_022788065.1. Lineage (GTDB taxonomy): Bacteria > Bacillota > Clostridia > Lachnospirales > Lachnospiraceae > SUG393. Next base: position 6,375 of record JALEWG010000256.1, read on the forward strand.
GTTTTCTGGTTGTTCGTCACATATATGACCGTCATATCCAGTTTTTCATGGATATTCAGGAACTCCTGGCGCACCGCCTTCTGAAGATCCTCGTCGAGATCCGTGATCGTGCTGTCGAGAAGCAGGATCCCGGGACGGCGCATCAGAGCACGTCCCAGCAGCGCCTGATAGACTTCTTTGGTCGTCAGTTCCGACGGCATTTTGTCCAGTACGCCTTCCAGTTCCAGCAGATTCGCCGTTTCTCTGATTCTTTTTTCAATCTCATCCGGTGCGATTTTTGCCATACGGAGGGAAAATGACAGGTTCTCAGAAACCGTCATATCGGGATACAGAACACTGTTTTTAAAGAGCATCGCAATATTTCTCTCTCGCGGTTCCGCATCCGTCATATCCGTACCGTCTATGTAAAGAGATCCGGAAGTGATCTCCTCAAGTCCGGCAATCATGCGAAGCAGCGTCGACTTTCCGCAGCCCTCGGGTCCTGCCAGAATCAGAAATTCGCGCTCTTTAATTTCCAGGCTGAAATCCCGGATGGCCTGCTGTCCGCCGGGATATATTTTATTCACGTTTTTTAATAGTAAACCGGACATTCTTTCCTCCTGAGTCTGTACTTTATAATTCTATGGTACACAATCCACAGATCTTTTTCCATATTGTAAATCAACAAAATATGGAAACAATTTCCATGAATTTTGTATATGCCATGTCCTTCTCAGGAAAAAATGCCCTGTTTTTATCCAAAAAACATGGATCCCATCCCGTATATTTGGCTATATTGACAGTTTTTTATTTAACGGCGATCGCTTCCATTTCCAGTAAAACGCCCTTCGGAAGCTTTGCAACCTCCACGCAGGAACGGGCCGGGCATTCGCTTACGAAATATTTGGAATAGATTCCGTTGATGGTTCCGAAATCATCCATGCTCTGGATAAATACTGTTGTCTTTACAACATTCTCCAGAGAAGTGCCTGCTGCCTCCAGAAGGTTCTTCATGTTTTTCATAACCTGCTCAGCCTGTGCTTCGATTCCCTCCGGAACCTCTCCGGTTGCCGGGTTTACCGGGATCTGACCGGAAGCGAAGACAAATCCGTTTGCCTCGATTGCCTGGGAATACGGTCCGATTGCTGCAGGTGCGTTTGTTGTGCTGATTACTTTCTTCATTTTGTTTCCTCCAATACTCTGATATTTTTTTCAGTAATTTCTATTTTGCCCTCTTTTAAAAGATGGCCAACTGCGCGTTTAAACGCGTTTTTGCTGAGTTTGAACTCTCTCGCAATCACTTCCGGAGACGCCTTGTCATTGAACGGAAGGACCCCGTCAAATTCCTCTATTACCTTCATAACCAGCTCCGCGTCGGCGAATATCTGATTGTGAGCTTTTTCTCTGGCGGACAGATCCAGTTTTCCATCGTCACGGACTTTTGTGACGCGCGCACGGACCTCCTGTCCGACGCAGAATCCGCCGAACAGTTCCCGTTTCGGTATCATACCGTGGTATCTCTCATCGACCGCCACAAAAGCGCCCAGTTCCGGATTGATCTCAAACACAAACCCATTCACCTCGTCGCCTGTATGATAGGGTGAATCACTTCTCAGATAGGGATATACCTTCATCGTTGCGGCGAGCCGTTTGCTTTTATCCACATAAAGGGCAACCAGGCACTGTTCGCCTTTTCTGACCTGATGCGTCTGTTCTTTAAACGGAAGCAAAAGATCCTTTTCCAGCCCCATATCGAGAAACGCGCCGATCCGGGACGTCTCCCGCACTTCGAGAACCGCGGTCTCACCCAGTATCAGCTTCGGGACGGTCGTTGTCGCAATAATCCTGTCCTCCGAATCCTTGTAGAGGAACACTTCCAGGCTGTCTCCTGTTTTTATGCCCTCCGGCACCTGTTTTTTCGGAAGCAGAACGCCTTTCTCCGACTCCCCGTTCTTCCCCGGCTCCCCCAGGTAGACGCCGAATTCTTTTTCCTTAATCACTCTCAGCGTCTGGATTTTTCCAAGCTCCATCATGTCTTTCGTCCTCGCTTTCCGGCACAGATCCCCTGTGCCTCATCACTCAGTTTTCAGTTCCACGTTCGCGTAGATACTGCCGTCGCCGCTCCTTAATGAGATCACATAAACACCGTCATGTACGGCGCAGTACAGCGACACCTCGTCACCCAGAACGGCTGCTTTCTTATATTCCGCGCGGATTTCACGGATCGCCGCCCCCTCCGGCAGAGCCTCACACGCAATATCCACATACTGCGCGTTGTTCACATGGTGGTTAGTATCCAGCTGGTGACGCATGATCCGGACTTCCCCCACCTTCTTCATCTCAGCCGGCAAAGCGATCTTCCTCGGCGCTTCCTCCATGGGGATCCTGGGTTCCGTTTCTCCGTACGGAGCCCGGTCCGCCTCTTCGGCCCGGATCGGCTTTCCTGTCACCGTACTCGTCAGAAACCAGCAGGAATTCGCCTTCACAAGATAGTTTCCCTCGCTGTCGTACATGGCGAAATTTCTCATCCCGTAGATGCCCTTGAAATCATAGGGCCAGGTAGCAATTTTGATTCTCTCCCCGATCGACGGCCGTCTTAAGACCTGAATCTGCCAGGATGACAAAAGCCACGCTTTCTTTTCCTTTTCCAGATACGAGAGCCCGACTCCGATGTCCTCGGACTGAAAGATCGAACAATCCTGAAGATAATTCATAAGGCCGGTGACAGAGAGCAGCGCGTTGGTATCTGTCTCGCTGTATCGGACACGACTTTCAAAACTGTACATTTCCTTCTCCTTTCAGTCCATAGTCAAAAAGCTCCAATTCCTTATGAAATCGGAGCCCTTTCCGTCTATCATATCAATTTTAATATGCTTTGCAGCCTTTGTCAATGCAGTTTCCTTTTTTCTTTTCTTTTCGCTCCATTTCAGTTATAATAAAAATAACCCGATTGACCACACATTTCAGGAGTGTTTTATGACGATAAAAGACATTGCGCAGATGGCCGGTGTATCTATTTCCACCGTTTCCAAGGTAATGAACCGCAAGGATGCCAGCATCAGCCCGGAGACACGGGAGCGGGTACTCCGCATTGCCAAAGAATTTCATTATTCCCCTTATTCCACGACGATCGGAGCCGGAACAAAAACTTATCTTCTCGGCGTCATCGTCCGTTCCGCGGAGGCCAATCAGACCTTAAGCGGAGTGATCCAGGCTGCCCGCGAGCTCGGATATACGATTCTCGTATCGGAAAGCGCCGGCCAGACCGAGCAGGAAATGCGGGGGATTTCCGCCATGTGCCGCCACAATGTGGATGGCGTCCTCTGGGAACCGGTATGCAGAGAAAGTCTGAGTTTTTCCGACAGTCTCCGCTCCGCAGGAATCCCATTTCTTCTCTGCCATACAGACCTCTCAGAACAGGCGCTGAACACAGATTTCGAACAGCTCGGCTACAATGCCACCCGTGAACTGGTCCTCGCCCACCACACGGATATTGCATGTCTGCTCTCGGACGGAACCAGGACCGAACCATTCTTCAACGGATACCGGAAATGCCTGTTTGAGGCCGGAATTCCCTATCAGGAATCTCTCGTTTTCCATGATATCAGCGAAGGTCTGATCCACAAGATCACCGGTCGGGCTCTGACAGGCATTGTGAGCTCTCATTTTGGTACCTCCCTCTGCCTGTACCGGGAATTATCTGCCATGCACTACCAGATTCCTCAGGATGTATCCCTCATTTCTCTTCGAAGTGATTCCAGAGAGGTGACTGCATACCCGGAAATTTCCACCTACACGGTTCCGCATCTGCAGTTCGGCCGCCATCTGTGCGCCCAGATGGTCTCGCTCATGGAAAATCCTGAATACGTGCCGCTTCCTTTTGAGGCCAATCCGAATCTTGACAACCGGACCACCATCGCTGCTCCTTACAGCCGCAACGCTCAACCGATCGTTGTGGTCGGCAGTATCAACATCGACAACTATCTGAAGATGGATCAGCTTCCCACCACAGGAAAATCCACCCTCACTTCCCACTTTTCCGTATACCCTGGCGGTAAGGGCTTCAATCAGGCGGTCGGGGCCGCGAAGCTCGGGGCTCCCGCTGTACTGATCGGCGCCGTCGGAAGTGATATGGACTCTGATCTGATCTATACCGCGCTTCAGCAGGAGTCTATTGACTCCCGGGGCGTGTACCGCTTCCGCGATTCCACCACGGGAAAGGCATATATCTTTGTTCAGAGAGACGGCGATTCCCTGATCTCGATCCTGTCCGGAGCCAACGGCTGCCTGACGCCCGAAAACATCCTCCAGAACAGCCGCCTCTTTGAAAACAGCCGCTTCTGTCTGGTACAGACGGAAATACCGCAGGATACTGTACTCACAGCCTGCCGTACAGCCCGCTCTTACGGCGCCGCGACCATATTAAAACCGTCCGCCTGTGCCTCTCTGGATCCAGAGCTGATCCGCCAGATCAATATTCTTGTGCCAAATTATGACGAAATATGCCTTCTCGCTCCCGGAGCCAACCTCAGTGAAAGGGCCAACTACTTCTTAAATCAGGGAGTGGAAACCGTCATTGTGACACTCGGAAACGACGGCTGCTATGTGAAGACAACCACTCTCGAGGAGCATGTTCCGGCCGCCCATTTCCCGGCAATAGACAATACCGGCGCCTGCGACGCCTTCATCAGCGCACTTGCCGTCTATCTGCGGGACGGATTCTCCCTCTCCCGCGCCGTCCGGATCGCCAGCTATGCAGCCGGTTTCAGCATCACCAGAGAAGGCGTTTCCAACTCCCTGGTGGACCGCGA
>JALEWG010000259.1 GCA_022788065.1 Lachnospiraceae bacterium
AACGGCGTGATCGCAGGCGCCGGACTGGATGCAATCCGCAAGGAGCCGGTAGATCCGGAGAATCCGTTACTGACTCTGGACAACGTGATCATTTATCCGCATATCGGCGGCAACACCGAGGAGGCTGCTCACCGTGCTTCCTACTTCGCGGCAATGGGCGTACAGGAAGTGTACGAGGGCAAGAACCCGACCTGGCCGATCAACGACGTAGACTACGAGACTGCGGTTACCTATTCCGATACAAAAAAGCCGGACAAAAAGCCGGCAGGTATGTTTGACTTTTAAGATTTAATTACATACTCTTTTTTACAGATATGAATTCTTTCGCCGGCAGTGAATCACAGCACTGCCGGCACTTTTCTTTTAAATGGTATCCTGTCCCTGAACCAGTTCGCGGAGCGCATCCATGCGGGCGTCCAGCTCCGAGCTGAGCTTTGCACAGTGGAGCAGCTCGTCGGCCATATGGTCTGTGAAGGTCAGATTTTTTTTATAGCGAAGCTGATGCTCTAAACTCGCCCAGGAATCCATGGCGATGGTCCGAAGCTGGATCTCCACTTTCATGATCCGTTTCTCGCGGGCCAGGAAGATCGGTACTCCGACGATCAGGTGGAGACTGCGGTAACCGTTGTCTTTCGGATGGGCGATGTAGTCCTTTTTTTCAATCAGTGTGATATCATCCTGTTTTAACAGCGCTTCAGCCAGCATATAGACGTCGTCGGGGAAAGAACAGACGACGCGCACACCGGCAATATCGTTTAAGTTTTCCTCAATGGAATCGACGGACAGCGGCAGACTCTTACGTGCCAGCTTGTCCGCAATGCTCGGGACACTTTTCAGGCGGCTTTTCATCCCGTTGATGGGATTTCTGTCATACTGAAGGGAAAATTCCTCATTGAGGACATTGAATTTGGTTTCAATTTCCATGATTGCACAGCGGTAGTAGGCCATCAGCGTTGTAAATTTCTTCACCGTGGGAAGTGCCTCCATGATCGCTTTTTTGTCAGGGAACAAAGGATTGCTGTTTTCTTTTTCCATTTTCCGGTTATTCCTTTCGCCAGTTTGGTTTTACCATCATAGTATAAAAATAATATATTTTGTCAAAAAATGCAACCTGCAGTTGGGCCGGGTGTTGTAAACAGGAAAAAACTATGATATGATATCATGTGATTTTATCTGCCCGTCTGTCCGGAATCTTTCCGGCGCACGGGAGGCACGGCCAATTAAACTACAGGAGAAAAAATATGGAACGTTATCTGATCGTATGCCCGTTTCTGTTTCTGTCAGGTCTGGTGGATTCCATCGCAGGCGGCGGAGGACTGATCTCATTTCCTGCATTTATTTTCGCGGGAGTTCCCATGCATGTAATTCTCGGGACCTCCAAGCTGGGAGCATTCCCGGGGGCCATCGTGGCGGCGCTCCGGTTTGCGAAGAGTGGATATGTGCGCTGGAAGACAGCGATCCCCTGCGGTGTGATCGCGTTCCTGGGAGCAGCCTTCGGGGCGACCATCGCTCTCAGACTCAATGAGCGGTTTATCCAGTCCATGATGTTTGTCGTTCTCCCGGTTGTTGCGTTCAATGTAATGAGAAACCGGGATATGGTGAGTGATGACCGGATGTCGGATCTGTCCGAAAAGAAGCTTCTGGTTTATAGTCTCCTGATCGCTCTTTTTATCGGAATGTACGACGGTTTTTACGGCCCGGGAACAGGAACCTTCCTTCTTCTGGCATTTACGGGGCTCGCGAAGCTCAATACGAAAGAGGCAGCCGGAATTACCAAGATCGTAAATCTGTCCGCCGATGTGGGTGCGCTCTGCACCTTCTCTGCCAATGGCAAGGTGGATGTGGGGCTTGGAATCGCTGCGGCTGTTTTCTGCATGATCGGAAGCTACATCGGATCCGGGCTTGTCGTGAACAACGGTCAGAAGATCGTGCGGCCGGTGGTTCTTGTGGTTTTGGTGCTGCTGTTTGCGAAGCTTCTCATGGGAGCATAAAACAGAGCAAAAGAACAGAAAATTCAGAATAACATCAGAATAACAGGAGAACAGTATGAAGTGGAAAAAATTTACGCTTAAGACAACGACGGACGCTGTCGACTATCTGGGCAGTATGTTTGACGATATCGGAATTCAGGGAATGGAGATTGAGGACAACATTCCCCTGACGGAGAGTGAGACCAAGGGAATGTTCATCGATATTCTTCCGGAGCTTCCGCCGGACGACGGCACAGCCCGGGTCAGTTTTTACCTTGATGACGATGATGACGCAGAGCGGATCTTAAAAGAAGTGCGCGAGGGTCTGGAGGAGTTAAAACAGTTCGTGGATATCGGCGAGGGGACGATTGCGGCTTCCGAGACGGAGGATAAGGACTGGATCAACAACTGGAAACAGTATTTCAAGCCGTTTACGGTGGATCATATCCTGATCAAACCCACCTGGGAGGAGATCCCCGAGGAGCATAAAGATAAACTTTTAATCCAGATCGATCCGGGAACGGCTTTCGGAACAGGAAAGCATGAAACGACACAGCTCTGCATCCGACAGCTGGAAAAATATGTAAAGCCCGGTGTGAAAGTTCTGGATCTGGGAACCGGAAGCGGAATTCTCGGAATTACGGCATTAAAACTGGGAGCAGGATCTGTATTCGGAACCGATCTGGACGAGAATGCCATCACGGCAGTCCATGAGAATCTGGAAGCAAACGGGATCCCGGAGGAAAAATTCGGCGTGATCCAGGGAAACATTATTGATGAGAAAGCTGTTCAGGATGCGGCCGGCTATGAGTGCTACGATATCGTTGTAGCCAACATTCTGGCTGATATTATTATCATGATCCAGAAAGAAGTGCCGGTTCACCTGAAAAAAGGCGGCATCTTCATCACCTCCGGCATCATCGACATGAAGGAGCAGGCTGTGAGAGATGCACTTCTCGCCAACGAGGCCTTCGAGATCGTGGAGACCACAAAGCAGGGCGAGTGGGTGTCCATCACTGCCAGAAAGAAATAAGGGAAGCGCATGTACCATTTTTTTACAGACACAGAGCTTTTTGCGGACACGGACGTGACGATCACCGGTCCGGATGTCAACCATATCAAAAATGTACTTCGCATGAAGCCGGGTGAGCGTGTCCTTGTGAGTGATGGAAAAGGCCTGAACCGGTTCTGTGAGATCGAAGAGATCGGAGCAGACCTGGTGCGGGCGAAGATCCTGGAAGATCAGGTGAAGAACACGGAGCTCCCCGTGCGGGTGACGCTCTACCAGGGACTCCCAAAGGCGGACAAGATGGAGCTCATTATCCAGAAATGTGTGGAGCTTGGCGTGTTCCGGATCGTGCCGGTCAGCATGTCCCGGTGCGTGGTAAAGCTGGATGCGAAGAAAGAGGCGGCGAAAATAAAACGCTGGGAAGGGATCTCGGAGAGCGCTGCAAAACAGTCGAAGCGTCTGATCGTACCGGAGATCTCCGGGGTGATGAGCTTTAAAGAGGCGGTGGAAGAGGCGAAGAGCGCGGACTGCGCGATCGTGCCATATGAGGATTCCGAGAGTCTTTCGGGAGCAGGCGGCATGAAAAAAACGAGAACACTGATCGCCGGTATGAAACCGGGCAGTACATGTGCGGTCTTCATCGGACCCGAGGGCGGATTCTCGCCGGAAGAGATCGAACTGGCCATGAAAAACGGTGTACAGCCGGTGACTCTGGGGAACCGGATCCTCAGGACCGAGACGGCAGGCATATTTGTGATGGCGGCGGTCGGGTTCATGACGGAAGAATAAGGGGAAACTGGGAAGAATGGAAAGAGAGAGAAAAGAAGTATATTTTGACAATTCGGCCACGACCCGCGTGTTTGACAGCGTGCGCGATGTGATGATCAAGGCCATGACCGACGACTACGGAAACACCTCCTCAAGACATATCAAGGGCGTGGAGGCAGAACAATACATCCGCGACGCCAGGGAGGAGATCGCAAAGTCCCTGAAAGTGAAAGAGAAAGAGATCATCTTCACGTCCGGCGGCACGGAATCCAACAACATGGCACTGATCGGCACGGCGCTCGCAAACCGGCGCTCGGGAAATCACCTGATTACCACCTGCATCGAACACGCGTCCATCTACAATACTATGAGCTTTCTGGAGGAACAGGGGTTCCGGGTGACGTATCTTCCGGTGGACCATAACGGCCATGTTTCACTGGACGCACTGCGGGAGGCGCTCTGCGACGAGACGATCCTGGTCTCCGTCATGTATGTCAATAACGAGATGGGAGCTGTGGAACCCATTGAGGAGATCGCTGGGATCCTGAAGGAGAAAAAATCGAGGGCTTATCTCCATGTAGACGCCATCCAGGCCTACGGAAAGTATGTGATCCGTCCGAAAAAAATGGGAATCGACCTTTTGTCGGTCAGCGGCCACAAGATCCACGGACCAAAAGGCGTGGGATTTCTGTATGTGGATGAGAAAGTGAAGATCCGTCCGATCCTTTTTGGAGGAGGACAGCAGAAGAATATGCGGTCCGGGACGGAGAACGTGCCGGGCTGCGCCGGTCTGGGCGCTGCCGTGAAGGAGATCTACAGGGATCATGAGGCAAAGGTGAACCATCTTTACGCGTTAAAAGACCGCATGGTTCAGGGGTTACTCTCCATGGACGGCGTTACGGTACACGGACTGACCGGACGCGATTCTGCGCCGCAGATTGTGAGCGCCGGTTTTGAGGGAGTGCGCGCGGAGGTTCTCCTTCATGCGCTGGAGGACAGAGGAATCTATGTATCGTCAGGCTCCGCCTGCTCATCCAACCATCCGGGCGTTTCCGGAACACTTCGCGGAATCGGAGTGAAGGATTCCCTTCTGGATTCCACACTGAGATTTTCATTCGGAGTATTCAACACGGAGGAGGAAGTGGACTACTGTCTGGAACAGCTGCGCGAATTGCTTCCCATGCTCCGCAGATACAGACGGGCGTAAGTTTTAATACAAATTGGAGGAAACATGAAATACAAGTCATTTCTGATTAAATATGCCGAGATCGGTGTCAAGGGAAAAAACAGATATCTGTTTGAGGACGCGCTGGTGAAACAGATCCACCACCGGTTAAAACGCCTGGAGGGCGGATTCTCGGTGACAAAGGAAGCCGGCCGCATCTATGCGGAGGCCAGCGAGGAGTTTGATTTCGATGAGGTCATCGATGCGCTTCAGCATGTGTTCGGAATCGTGGGGATCTGCCCCATGGTCCAGATCGAGGACAACGGATATGAGGATCTGAAAGAGCAGGTCGTTAAATATATCGGAGACGCATACGAGGACAAAAACTTTACGTTTAAGGTGGTGGCGCGCCGCGCCAACAAGCAGTATCCCGTGATCTCGGATCAGATCAACCGGGATCTGGGTGAGGTGATCTTAAATGCGTACCCGGAGACGAGGGTGGATGTGCATAATCCGGATGTGATCCTGCGGGTGGAGGTCCGCCATAAAATCAATATTTTCTCCCAGACGATTCCGGGACCGGGCGGAATGCCCATCGGAACGGCCGGAAGAGCCATGCTTTTGCTGTCCGGCGGAATCGACAGCCCGGTGGCAGGATGGATGGTGGCAAAGAGGGGCGTGACCATCGAAGCCACATATTTCCATGCGCCGCCGTACACCAGCGAGCGCGCGAAGCAGAAGGTCGTGGATCTGGCAAAGAAGGTGGCGAAATACACAGGCCCCATCAAGCTGAATGTAGTTAATTTCACGGACATCCAGCTCTACATTTATGACCAGTGTCCGCATGACGAGCTGACCATCATCATGCGCCGCTATATGATGCGGATCGCCGAGGCGATCGCGAAGGAGTCCGACTGCATCGCACTGATTACCGGCGAGAGCATCGGTCAGGTGGCCTCCCAGACCATGCAGTCTCTGGCGGTGACAAATGAAGTATGTGAAATGCCGGTGATGCGGCCGTTAATCGCGTTTGACAAGCAGGATATCGTGGATATTTCCTATAAAATTGACACCTACGAGACTTCCGTTCTGCCGTATGAGGACTGCTGCACGATTTTTGTGGCAAAGCATCCGGTGACAAAGCCGAATTTAAAAAGAATTAAGATGTCGGAGACCAAGCTGGAAGAAAAGATCAATGAGCTGGTAAAGACGGCGATCGAGACGAGGGAGATCATCCGCTGCATCTAAAAACGTCAGATAAGACAGAAAAACCAAAAGGCTGCCGGGAAGTGATTTCCCGGCAGTCCGATAGTTTAACATTTCAGACAGCATGCGCTGTATTTATTCCACAATGTAGGGAGCAAGAACCGTAAGAATGTCCTCGGCGTCACCCTCAGCGTGAATATTCAGGTCGATGGGCTTGGACAGATCGAGGCTGAAGATTCCCATAATGGACTTTGCGTCGATCACATATCTGCCGGAGATCAGGTCAAAATCGGTATCAAACTTGGTCAGGTCATTTACAAAAGACTTAACTTTATCAATGGAATTTAAGGAAATTTTTACAGTTTTCATGAAACGTCCTCCCAAAGAATTAAATATTTATGATTCCATACTAAATGGACGCAGAAGAAAAGTCAATAGTTAGTTTGCATGAAAAATATCAATATAAACAGAAATATTAGACGAGGAGAAATGAGATGAAGAGAGCGGCACTGCACAACCTGGGCTGCAAGGTGAATTCTTATGAGACGGAAGCCATGCAGCAGCTTCTGGAGGCAGCCGGATATGAGATCGTGGATTTTGAGGATCAGGCGGATGTCTATATTGTCAATACCTGCTCCGTCACCAACGTGGCGGATAAAAAGTCGCGTCAGATGCTGCATCGCGCGAAGACCAGAAATCCGGACGCAGTTGTGGTTGCTACGGGCTGCTATGTTCAGGCCGCCGGGGAAAAGCTGAAGGAAGATACGTCCATCGATCTGGTCATCGGAAATAATAAAAAGGCGGAACTGATTCCGCTTCTCGATGAGTATTTCGCCGGTAAAGAGGCGGCAGATTCCGTGATCGATATTTCGGCGGTCCATGATTATGAAAATCTTCATATTGAAAAGCAGGCGGACCACACCAGAGCGTTCATCAAGGTACAGGACGGCTGCAACCAGTTCTGCAGTTACTGCATCATCCCGTACACCAGAGGTCGTGTCAGAAGCCGCCGCCCGGAGGAAGTGGAACAGGAAGTCCGTGTAATGGCAAAAAAGGGATACCGGGAAATCGTTCTGACCGGGATCCATCTCACTTCCTATGGTGTGGATTTTGCGGGAGAAAATATTGATTTCCTGTCTCTGATCCGCCGTCTGCACCCGATCGAAGGAATCGAACGGATCCGTTTCGGGTCTCTGGAACCGCGCGTGATCACGGAGGAGTTTGCGAAGGGTCTTGCCGGGCTGGAAAAAATATGCCCTCATTTTCATCTGTCTCTTCAGAGCGGCTGTGACGAGACCTTAAAGCGGATGAACCGCCACTATACCTGTGAGGATTATGCCGCGCGCTGCGATATATTGCGGAAATATTTCCCGAATCCCGCTATCACAACGGACGTGATCGTCGGCTTCCCGGGAGAGACAGAGGAAGAGTTCGCCGTGACGGAGGAATTTTTAAAGCGCGTTCATTTTTATGAGATGCATGTATTTAAATATTCCAGGCGGGCGGGAACGAGAGCGGACCGCATGCCGGATCAGGTTCCGGAGCCGGTCAAAACAGCCAGAAGCGCAAAGCTTCTCAAGCTGGAAAAGGAGATGTCGAGAGAGTACAGGGCCTCATTCCTGGGAAAAGAGACGGAAGTTCTTCTGGAGGAGCCGGTGGTCATCGGCGGCAGAACCTATATGGTCGGTCACACGAAAGAGTATGTGAAGGCGGCAGTTCCCTTAGACGGGAACCGTCCGGAAATCGGCAAAAACCACTTTATTTCGGGCATACTGGAAGATTTCCTGACAGATGAGATCATTTATCTTGCAGAAAACAGGAAATTGGGGTAAAATAGAAAACAGCAACTAAAGGACGTGAGGACATTATGGGCGATATCAGTAATACACAATATTTCAAAGCGGTACAGGACGAGAAAAAACTGGAAGT
>JALEWG010000023.1 GCA_022788065.1 Lachnospiraceae bacterium
TATGAACTTTTATGGTATTTTGTTCTCTACTCCTTTATCGGCTGGGGTCTGGCCACCGCGGCAGCCGCAGTGAGGGAGAAAAAATTTGTGGACGTGGGATTTCTGTACGGGCCCTACTGTCCATCCTGGGGCACGGTCGGCATCCTGTTCGCCGTTTTTCTCCCGGAGTTAAAAAACAATCTGTTTTTCCTGTTTCTCGGAGGTTCCATCCTGTCATTTCTCGTGACTTTAGGCACCGGATTTGTTCTGGAGCGGATCTTCCACAGAAAATGGTGGGATTATTCCAGAAAGCGGTTCCAGTTTTCCGGCTATGTCAATCTGCCTTACAGCGTCGTCTGGGGACTCCTGGCCGTCTTCTGCATCAATATCGGAAACCCGCTGCTTGATGACCTGATCCGGCTGATTCCGAGATCTGCAGGCGAACTGATCCTGCTCGTCGCCGGGATCCTGACCGTCATCGATTTTCTCGGCACCGCCAGCAGCATCCTCTCGCTCCGCTCCCATGTACGGGAAGCGTCCGTCATCTACCGGGTGTCTGAAAACCTGCAGAAAGCGGCGGATATCATGGGCGAAGGCGTCTCCGGCTGGGCTCTCCGGCATCTGACAAAAACGTATCCCGGACTCAGCGCGGAAGCGCTGTTAAAAGCCAGACTGGAGCAGGAACGCCGGCTGGAGGAGGAAAAGGAAAAAGCCGGCGTCTTTGCTGCCGGCTGTTCGTTTTACAAGCTCATCTGTCTGTTTTTCCTGGGGGCTTTCCTGGGTGATGTCACGGAAACTATTTTCTGCTATGCCACAACAGGCAGACTCATGAGCCGCAGCAGCGTGGTTTACGGTCCGTTCAGCATTGTGTGGGGGCTTGGCTGCATGCTCCTGACCGCTATCCTGTACCAGTACCGGAACCGAAGTGATCGTTATATCTTCGTGTTCGGCACCGTTCTCGGCGGCGCATATGAGTACATATGCAGCGTTTTCACAGAGCTTGTGTTCGGCACGGTCTTCTGGGATTACAGCGCGATCCCGTTCAACCTTGGCGGAAGAATCAATCTGCTGTACTGTTTCTTCTGGGGGATTGCGGCCGTCGTGTGGCTTAAGATCCTGTACCCACTCTTTTCCGGCATGATTGAAAAAATACCGAAGAAAACCGGCGTACCTGTCTGCCGCTTCCTGATTCTGTTTATGGTTTTTGATATCCTGATCTCCGCTATGGCTCTCGGGCGCTATTCTGAGCGTCAGACAGAGGGCGCCGCGCCGGAGACAGCTGTCGAACGTTTCCTGGACCGGCATTTTCCGGATGAACGCATGGAACGCATTTATCCCAACGCAATTCTTGTGGAGGAGGATTCGTAAATTGATTCCGTTTGCAATTTTAAGTGGCATGCTTCATACTTCGTATGGCATCATAAGAGAGATCCGTTTGCTCGAATTATCGCCGGACGGCTTCACCTTCCGTCTGGCAAACCTACTCCCACATTCCGGTTCTTGCGATTCGCAGATGTCCTTTACTCTGCACTTTTATGATTTTCAGACCTCCCATTATCTGGAATTTACATTTTCGGATTTTCTGTTGGAAACAGTTACGGAATCCTCCACGGATTTCTACATGATGTACCGCGTCACAACCGAAAATCCGCAGTACCGTGCACTTGCCGCACGTCTTGCTGCGGAATATCTGAAGTATGTGGAATTAAAATCGGAACTGGACGACGCTCATGTTTCCCAGACGCTGACCGGCTATCCCGCTGATCTGGAAGACAGATATCCTGAAAGTTTTGACACGCAGAAACAGGCATGGTTCACAGAGGCAGCGCGGACGGCTGATTTTTCATTCCCGAAGCTTTCCTCCTGTGAACTGGCGCTGAGTCTGGACCATCCGTCTGCCTGGAATCGATACTTAACCCTTCCGCTCTCTGATTTTACCGCGGATTTCTGGAGCAGGAATTATCTGACAGCCCACCCGCTCGCCAGAAAAGAGGTGAACTGCCTGTATTTCGGAAACCAGTTCTGCCATCTGCTCTTCCCGGAACCTCCCGCTCTGATCCGGCTGCTTGATAAAGCTCTGCGCGAAAACGTAACGCCCGTCGTTGTCTTTTCCTACGTTCAGGAGCATCGGCTGGAAGCCTGCGGCAGTCTTCTGGAGGCTCTGGCCGCGTGGTGTCTGGAAAACGATCGCCCTCTGGAGCTTGTCGTCAATGACTGGGGAATGCTCTCCATGATCCTCGAGCGGGGATATTCCTGTTTCCGCCTCACACTCGGGGTGCTGCTCGCAAAACGGAGAAAGGATGTGCGTCTTCCCTATAAACGAGGTTTTTCCCCTAAGGATTATAAAGAGACCTCCCTCCAGGCCCCCTTTTATCAGGAATACCTTCGGGAGCATTTTCATATTGATCGGATCTCCTATGAAAGCTGCGGGTACTCTCCCCGAATCGCACCGGGAAACGCCAGTCTGCATTTTCCGTTTTATCAGATGAACACATCCCAGTTCTGTCCGCTCTTTGCGGCATGTCAGAACGGAAGCCGTGGAAACCAGCGCGCAGTTTCCGGCTGTCCGGAGTATTGCCGGGATCGTACATTTTTGTACCCGGAATTTCTCCATATGGTCGGACGATACAATTCTCTCTTTGGGTATGATAAAGATGTGCTGACTGATCCGGAACGAATCCGTTCCTTCATCGCCGGAGGCGGAAGGCGGATCGTCGCGGAATTACTGTGACAGGAGAAGATGATGATGAAACTTGTAGCAGGACTTGGTTCTGTGGATGAATATATTCCTTACGTTCAGGCAGGCGCCGACGAGCTGTTCTGCGGTTACGTGCCGGATTCCTTTATGTATCGCTTCGGCGCCTCTCATCCGCTCAACCGCAGAGAAGTGTTGTATTACAATGTACAGCTCGGTTCCTTCAGCGAGCTGGAGATTCTTGGTAAAATGATTCAGCAATATCATGTTCCGGTCACGATCACCCTGAACTCTCCGTTCTACATTCCGGAACAATATCCGGCGATCCTTGATATCATTGACCGCTGCCGGGCAATCGGCTTCCATTCCTTTATTCTCGCAGATCCGGCTCTGCTTCTGTACCTGCACCAGAACGGCCTTACCGGGTGTAACCTTCATGTAAGCGGGGAGACAGCCGAAGCCAACCACCGGATGGTCGAAGAACTGAGAGCTCTGGGTGCGGGACGCGTGATTTTCCACCGGAAAACCGAAATAAGAGATATGAAAACCTGCATTTTGCGGCAGACTGATCTTCACCCGGAGGCACCGCTTGAATACGAGGCGTTTGCCCTCAACGAAATGTGTCACTTTACCGGCGCCTTCTGTAATTCACTACACTGTGATGAACTGACCCATATATGCCGGGTGCCTTACCGGCTGGGCGGACTTCACGGAGCCCTTAGCGAAGAACAGGGCGGCGGTACCGGAACTGCCTCCACTAAGGACACCGGGCCGGAAACGGAGCCTGGATCCGAAGTGAACTGTGATTTCGATGGTTACCTGACCGGGCAGAGCGGCTGTGGTCTCTGCGCGCTCTGGAAGCTGCGGGAGGCCGGGATCACCCACTTAAAGCTGGTGAGCCGAGGCAATTATGAGGAGGACACGATCCGGGATATCCGTCAGCTGAAAAATGCCCTCCTGATCCTTGAAACCTCCCGGTCAGAAAACGAATATCAGTTTAATATGAAGCGGCATCTGTTCCCGTCAGGACCGTGCAGCGGCCAGTGCTATTACCGATAATCTTTTGCAAATCAGGCGATCCGGACGTTCCTCCTGCCAGTCCGCAGACCAGCTCCTGATCGGTCAGGTGAATGGAATGGCTGCTGTGCTCCGCGTATTCTTCCAGCGCCGCCTCGTACGTCTGAGGTTTTCCGAGTGATGAAAGAATACTTCTCTTCTCCTCTCCGGAAAATTTATCATAATAATAAAACGGAAGTGCGCCGCACATCATCCTGCGTACAAGCCAGCCCAGATGCGCGCGGATCAGCCGGCACAGTAAATTTCAATTGCTTTTGCTGCAAACACAGCGGTTCCTCTGCCGCCGGCTTTATCAATGTTTTCGGTAAACTCTCCGCCTGCGGTATACATCACTCCCAGCCCGCTCAGGATTTCATTTGTGCATTTATAATAGTGCTCCGTAATATACGTCTGCAGCTTTTTCACCTGTGCCTGAACCTGTTCTTCCGACGGCTCCAAATCCTTTAATCTGCCAAATTCCGAAACTTTGAAACCGCTCCACCCGCTTCTTAACCGAAAAGGACATCCAGTTACTATGCTGAATGCCCTTTTGGTTTTATCTTATTTCATACATTGTTTTTCAATTAAGATTTCTCGCAATGGTCTTTATGACTTCTTCCATCACAATAGGCTTTGACAAATGTCCGTTCATTCCGGCATCCAGAGAAGCCTGTACATCCTCGGCAAAGGCATTTGCCGTCATTGCAATGATCGGGATTGTAGCGGCATCTGGGCGATTTTGCAAACTGCGAATCGCTTTTGTTGCTTCATAACCGTTCATCTTCGGCATCATAACGTCCATAAGAATCAAATCATATGTACCTTGCGGGTTTTCGGCAAAGTTTCTTACTGCTTCTTCACCGTCTACAGCCCTGGCAATCTGCAGTCCCAGTTCTTCCAGCTGGACAATTGCGATCTCTGCATTCAGGTCATTGTCTTCGGCTAAAAGGATCTTCATACCTGTTAAATCAACATTGACGACAGAGTAATCCTTTTGCTTAACCGCACTGGCATCCGTAATCTCCATAGGCAAATCAACGGTAAAGGTTGAACCAACGCCCTTCTTGCTCTCCACAGAAATCGCTCCGCCCATCAGGTCAACATATCGTTTTGTGATGGCCATCCCCAAACCAGTCCCCTTATACTGCGTCCTGGCTCCATGCTCTTCCTGTGAAAACTCGTCAAAAATATGATCAGCGAATTCTTCGGACATACCGATACCCGTATCGGAGATCCGATATCGTACATTGATGAAATGGTCATCTTTTCCGGGAAGATAGCTGACCGCATAGGTAACAGTTCCCCCATCATTCGTAAACTTTACTGCGTTTCCAAGAATGTTTACAAGTACCTCTCGAACGCGCACTGCATCGGCCAGCACATAGCGCGTTTGCGGTTCTTCGAGTTCAGTTCGAAAGGTGATATCTCGATTGGACAGGTAGCCGTACATAATGGTAAGCACAGAATCCGAAACTTCAGCAATATCAACAGGCATCGGTGCATATTGGATCTTTCCGCTCTCGATACGGCTGATGTCCAACACATCATTGATAAGAGCAAGCAAATGCTCGGAACTATCGCTGATTTTATCAAGGCAGCTTTTGATTTCAGGCGGCGGACTGTGCTTCAAGGCAATATTGGTGAATCCGATAATGGCGTTCATGGGTGTTCGAATGTCGTGGGACATATTGTTGAGAAATGTACTTTTTGCGGCGTTGGCTGTTTCTGCCACCGTGCGCAGACGATTCAGTTCCCTGTTCGTTTCCTGCTCCAGTTTTACCATCTGACTGCTGCGCTGGACCTTTATAAAACTAAAGAACGTAAGCAACAGCAGCAAAGCCATAGCTGAAATGAAAATCATTTGTGTCCGAATGGTGGAGTTCATCATATTCATGGTATTAACTGCCACAGAATCCGCGGGAATCAGAAGCATCAGTATCATGTTATAGTTTTTCAGAGATGTCAGGCAATAGAAATACTCAGTCTGGTTGAGAAGGATATCTGCAGTAGCAATCCCCTCCCTGTCCAGTTGCTCTTTGACCGCGTCAAAACTCTGTTCCTGAACATACTCTGCTTCTCCCAGCGCCTTGAAAACATTCCGGGCTCCTATCACATCGTCATCGTCTGCATCAAAATATACCCTTGTTCCGTTGCTTTTGATGAAGTAAGTTGCTGCACGGCCACCATATGTCGTGGTGGTATAATACTGTTTCACAGTTTGGATATCTTTCAGAAGCACGACATGGGTAAAGCGTACATTATCCTCACCCACTGTGATAGGGGAATCTAATTCCCTCGAAAATACCAGAAAGCATCCGTCAATGCTGTCGGTTTCAGAAACAAAGGTATGCTGACTGCTCCCGTCTATCAGATGGATGACATCGCTCCAGATGCCCACAGAGCCATTTGCAAGATACGCTGTACCCTGTGCGTCCAGAAACATCACCTGGCTTCCATACAGTTCTGTGCAGAACACCCTTTCTAAAAGAGCGATATCATCACACAATTCCTGTGTGTTTTCAAAATGCTGCCCCTGTGCAGCGTTATTCAAACCTTCCACCAGATTCCAATGGGTCTGAAGGCCGCTGGTCAGATTTGCCTGAATTTGCGTGACCATTTCCTCCAGTTGGTTGGAACGTTCCTCAACAGTCAGCTTCATCAGGGAATTGCGCATGAAAAAAACGCCTGACACCAGGAAAATGACCAGAATCATCGCAAACGCAACGGGTAAAAGATATTTAGTTGTTTGTTTTTTCTTTTGCATTTGGGTGTTCTCCTCAAATCTCTTTTATACGCTGCGTATCAGCGATCATTCTGCGTTTTAGCGCAGAATGATGTAATCCGTAGGTGCTTCCAGTTGTCCACCCTGTTCTACCAGACGCTGCGTCAGGTATCCTTCTGCCTTGAGGCCGGTCGTATCGACTTCGGAAACTCCCATCTGCTCCAT
>JALEWG010000025.1 GCA_022788065.1 Lachnospiraceae bacterium
GAATCATACGAATCAGGGCTTCTTAAGAAACTGCAACAACGCGGCGAAGGCGGCCCGCGGTAAATACGTCATGTTCTTAAACAACGACACCCAGGTGACGCCGGGCTGGCTTTCCGCTCTCGTGAACCTGATCGAGTCCGACCCGACCATCGGTATGGTGGGCTCCAAGCTGGTTTACCCGGACGGACGGCTGCAGGAGGCCGGCGGCATTATCTGGAGCGACGGCTCCGGTTGGAATTATGGCCGTCTGGACGATCCGGACAAGGCGGAATATAACTATGTCAAGGACGTGGATTACATTTCCGGTGCTGCGATCCTCCTTTCCGTGGACCTCTGGAAGCAGATCGGCGGCTTCGACGACCGGTTCGCACCGGCCTACTGTGAGGATTCGGATCTGGCTTTTGAAGTGAGAAAGGCGGGATACCGGGTCGTTTACCAGCCACTCTCCAAAGTGATCCACTTTGAGGGTGTATCCAACGGTACCGACGTCAACGGAACAGGTCTCAAACGGTATCAGGTGGAGAACAGTAAGAAGCTGAAAGAAAAGTGGGCCGACGAGTTTAAGAAGCAGTGCGTCAATACGGGGAATCCCAACCCGTTCCGGGCCCGGGAGCGCAGTCAGGGGAAGCCGGTGATCCTGGTGGTGGATCACTATGTTCCGACCTTTGATAAGGATGCGGGATCCAAGACTACGTACCAGTACCTGAAAATGTTCCTGAAAAAAGGCTATGTGGTGAAATTCCTGGGCGACAATTTCCTCCATGAGGAGCCCTACTCCACAACGCTGCAGCAGATGGGCGTCGAGATCCTCTACGGTCCGGAATACCAGTCCGGCATCTGGGACTGGATCATGAAGAATAAGGATGAGATCGATTTCGCGTACCTGAACCGGCCCCATATTGCAACGAAGTACGTTGATTTTATTAAGAACAATACGAACATCAAGATCATTTACTACGGTCATGACCTTCATTTCCTGAGAGAATACCGGGAATACGAGCTGACCGGGGATATCCAGAAAAAGCGGGATTCCGACTACTGGAAGTCCATTGAGTTCTCTCTGATGGAAAAGGCCGCGGTGGCGTACTATCCGTCCTATGTGGAGGAGGAGGCGATCCACGCGGTGAAGCCTGAGATCAACGTGAAGGCGATCACGGCGTATGTATATGAACACTTCCTGGAGAACATTGACATGGACTTCGCGAAACGGGAGGGCCTGCTGTTTGTGGGCGGCTTTGCGCACCCGCCGAACGCCGACGCGGTGCTCTGGTTCGCGAGGGAGATCTTCCCGCTGATCCGAAAGGAGCTGGAGATCCCGTTCTACATCGTGGGTTCCAAGGTGACGGATGAGATCAAAGGGCTTGAAGAGCCGGGAAACGGAATCATTGTCAAGGGCTTTGTATCGGAGGAAGAACTGACGGCGCTTTACGCCTCCAGCCGCATCGTGGTGGTTCCGCTCCGGTACGGCGCGGGCGTTAAGGGAAAAGTCGTGGAGGCCGTCTATAACGGCTCTGCGATCGTGACTACTTCCATCGGCGCGGAGGGAATTCCGCAGGCGGAGCGCGTCATGAAGATCGCCGATGAGCCGCAGGCGTTCGCCGACGCGGTGACAGCACTCTACAACGATCTGAAGGCATGCCGTGACATGTGCATGGAGACCCAGAAGTACATCCGGGATTATTTCAGCGTTGATGCAGCCTGGGATGTGATCCGGGAGGACTTTACGAAAGCTCCGAAACCGGAGGAAGAAAGAGAGTAGCATGCAGATTCGATATCCGGAATATTATAAAAAGTTCAGGTGTCTCGCGGGCGAATGCCCGGACACCTGCTGTGCCGGCTGGGAGATTCCGGTGGACCGGGAGAGTGAAAAAAGGTACCGCTCGGCATATCATAAGAATCGCAGATTCGGGCGAAAACTCCGGAAATATATAAAGAATGGGCAGATCGTGAGCGAAAGCTGGGTCTGCCCCTTTCTCGATGGGGAAAAGCTCTGCGAGATTTATAAAGAACTGGGGCCGGACGCGCTCTGCAAGACCTGCAGACGCCATCCGAGACACCGGGAGGACTACGGAAATCTCCACGAGATCCTCCTTCTGCTCTCCTGTCCGGAGGCTGCAAGGCTCGTACTGGAGGAAAACTCCGGAGATTTTTACGTGCGGGACCTGCCGGAGCGGATGGGGAACACGGACGGGATCGACGGGGAGCTTCTGGATCTGCTCTTAGAAGCGAGAGAGGAGATCTGGGCA
>JALEWG010000026.1 GCA_022788065.1 Lachnospiraceae bacterium
CTGGAGCAGATCAGTGACAGGACCCATGAGCTGGTTAGCCAGCAGTATTCGATCTACAACCGGTCCCTGCTTCCGGCACTGAAAGCAAACGGGCTCAATGTGGTGTTAAAACACGAAGATCTGACGGAGGAACAGGGAAAATTTGTGGACCGGTATTTTAGAGAGGAGGTTTACCCCGTCCTGACGCCCATGGCGGTGGACTCTTCGAGACCGTTCCCGTTAGTCCGCAATAAATCCCTGAATATTGCGGCGCTTCTGAAGAAAAAGGATGGCGGAAATGAACTGGATTTCGCGATGGTTCAGGTTCCGTCGGTGCTTCCCCGGGTGGTCGAGCTTCCTGTGACTGTGGATGAAGAGGGAAAGGAAATGCGCCATGTGATCCTCCTGGAGGAGATCATCGAGCGCAACATGAAACAGCTGTTCTTAAACTATGATATTGTCACATACCATCCGTTCCGCATCATGCGAAACGCCGACTTTTCGTTAGACGAGGAGGAGGCGATGGACCTTCTGGAGGAGATCAGAAAACAGCTGAAACGGAGACAATGGGGCGAAGTAATCCGGCTGGAGATCGAGGAGAAAGCGGATAAGAGACTGTTAAAGATTTTAAAAAAGGAACTGGCGGTCAATGAGGAGGATATTTTTGAGATCCCGGGCGCTCTTGACCTGACTGTGCTCATGAAGGTGTACGGTCTCGGAGGCTTTGACCACTTAAAGGCTCCGAAATATACGCCGCAGCCGGTTCCCGCCCTGATGAATGATGACGATATTTTCACGAATATCAGAAAAGGCGATATCCTGCTGCTCCATCCCTATGAAACCTTTGATCCGGTGGTGGATTTTGTTCGCCGTGCCGCGAAGGATCCCGATGTGCTTGCAATCAAGCAGACACTTTACCGGGTCAGCGGAAATTCCCCCATTATCGCGGCGCTTGCCGAGGCGGCTGATAACGGAAAGCAGGTTTCCGTTCTGGTGGAACTGAAAGCCCGGTTCGATGAGGAGAACAATATCCTATGGGCGAAAAAGCTGGAGAAAGCCGGCTGCCATGTCATCTACGGTCTTGTGGGATTAAAGACACATTCCAAGATCACGCTGGTGGTACGCAGAGAGGAAGATGGAATCCGCAGATATGTCCATCTGGGAACCGGAAACTATAATGATTCCACAGCGAAGCTATACACAGACTGCGGCGTCATGACCTGCCATCCGCAGATCGGCGAGGACGCGACTGCGGTATTCAATATGCTGTCCGGATATTCGGAGCCGTTAAACTGGAACATGCTGGCGGTGGCGCCGCTCTGGCTGAGAAACAAGTTCCTGCAGCTGATTGGCAGAGAGACGAGAAACGCGAAAGCCGGAAAGCCCGCGGCGATCATCGCCAAGATGAACTCCCTCTGCGACAAGGACATTATCGCGGCGCTCTACAAGGCCTCCTGCGCGGGCGTGAAGATTCGCCTGGTGGTGCGCGGAATCTGCTGCCTGAAGGCAGGAATCCCGGGACTTTCCGAGAATATTGAGGTCCGATCCATTGTGGGCGAGTTCCTGGAGCATGCCAGAATCTTCATCTTCGAAAATGACGGAAGCGAGGAGATCTACATGGGAAGTGCCGACTGGATGCCGAGAAACCTGGACCGCCGTGTGGAGATCATGTTCCCGGTCATCCGGCCGGAGTTAAAGGAGCGGATCCGCCGCTACATGGAACTGGAGCTGGAGGACAACTTAAAAGCTCATGTCCTGATGCCGGACGGAACCTACGAGAAGCCGGACCGGAGAGGAAAACTCCCGGTGAGCTCCCAGAAGGCGCTCTGCGAGATGGCCATGGAGGCCGCGAGAGCCGAGATACGTAAGCACGAGAGTGCGGAAACCTCAAGGGTGTTTATCCCGGTGGAAAGTCATAACTAGTACATACTGATGTATTAGTAGCAGCAGACGAACAGACAGAAAGCAAACGGAAGAAACCGCAGCGATACGGTTTCTTCTGTGCGTTTTAGAGGAAGTATGACTTTTGATAGCACAATCGGTACAGTTGTGATAAAGTATGTTTATAAATGCGGGATAGGAGGGCAGATAACTGTGGCATTGGATTCGGGAATCAGGGAGGAAGCGATGACAGCCTTAATTGAGTTGGCAAAAACCTGTGAATTGGATCAGATCATTCTGTTCGGTTCAAGAGCCAGAGGTGATTATCGCAGGGCCAGTGATATTGACCTGGCTGTAAAAGGAGGAGATATTGTGAGATTCACGGTTGATGCGGAGGAAATACCGACACTGTTGAAGTTTGATATTATAAATCTGGATGGCGCAGTACAGAATGAATTGCGGGAATCGATAGAGAGGGAAGGAATTACAATTTATGAAAAAGTATGAAAATTTCTGTGCAGCACTGAATAATCTTCAGGATATTTATTTATATAAAGAACCATATAACAATGTTGTAATGACCGGGCTGGTAGGCTTGTACGAGATCTGCTTTGAACAGTCATGGAAAGCAATGAAAGAAATATTGGAATTCAATGGATTTCCGGAAAGTCAGACCGGATCACCGAAACAGATATTAAAGACAGCATATCAGGCAGGTATGATCCAGGATGAAACATTGTGGCTTTCGGCGCTTGTATCGAGAAACAATGTGACTCATGCATACAATCAGGCGGTAGCCCTCGATATCATTGAGCAGACCAAAACGCATTACTATCCGATGTTTATGGATTTAAAAAAGGTATTGGAACAGAACTGGATTTTAGGCTGAAGAGGCAGACAAAAACCTTACTGGGAGCGTCACAGAGAACTTGGTGATGCTCCCAGAAGTTTACTGTCTTTTGTCAGAAAATCTTAAGGAAAAACATGTTGAATTATGGTATGATAGAGGGGACATTGGGATATTATGCGCAGATTCTGCGAAAAACAGAGTGAGGAGGAGCGTTCATGGATCAGATCAATATTCTTGTTGTTGATGATGAAAAAGAAATCGCTGACCTGGTTGAAATTTATCTTGTCAGTGACGGATATAAAGTATTTAAAGCGAATAGTGCAGTCGAGGGACTGGAGATCCTCGCAAGGGAGGAGATCCATCTGGTTCTCCTGGATATCATGATGCCGGGCATGGATGGATTGGAAATGTGCCGGAAAATCCGTGAGACCAACAATATTCCGATCATTATGCTGAGCGCGAAATCAACGGATCTCGACAAGATCCTGGGCCTCGGAACCGGCGCCGACGATTATGTGGTAAAACCGTTCAATCCTCTGGAGCTGACGGCAAGAGTGAAATCCCAGCTTCGCCGGTATACGCAGTTAAACCCCAACAGCAATGCGAGCCAGTCCGTAAAAAACGAGATCAATATCCGGGGACTTTCCATCAACAAAGATAACCACAAGGTGGTCGTATTCGGAGAAGAGATCAAGCTGACCCCAATCGAATTTGATATTCTGTATCTGCTGGCTTCGAACCCCGGCCGGGTGTTCAGTACCGATGAGATCTTCGAAAAGGTGTGGAATGAGAAGGTCTATGAGGCTAACAATACAGTTATGGTACATATCCGGAGACTCCGCGGAAAAATGAAAGAGGATACCAGACAGAACAAGATCATCACAACAGTCTGGGGGGTAGGATATAAAATTGAAAAATAATTCAGGCAGGCGCTTCTACACGCAGGTAGTCATCAATATCCTGTACAGCACGATGATCGCCTGCCTGGTTGAAGTGTTCCTCATTACCAATATCGATATGATCGTCACGTGGCTGGTCGATACGAAAAGCAGCATGGCGCCGTTTGCGTCCATTTTCCGCATGGGCACGATCACAACGATCCTCTATGTACTGGTCGGGATCGCGATCTTTTCAGCCACGTTTCTTCTGCTTCAGAGAAAGTCCTTAAAATATATCGGAAAAATTGCGGTTGCGGTGCAGAATATCTCAGAAGGCGACCTGAATACCCAGATCGAGGTTCTGGGAGATGATGAGTTTTCCATGATCGCAGAGAATCTGAACCGGATGGAGGCGGATATCCGGGAACTGATGGACAAGGAGAGGGAAGCGGAACGGACAAAAAATGAACTGATCACCAACGTGGCCCATGATCTGAGAACGCCGCTCACCTCCATCATCGGGTATCTGGAGCTGCTCTCCAAGGGGATTCCACTGGAGCCGGAAATGCAGCAGAAATACATTGATATCGCGTATACGAAGGCGAAGCGGCTGGAAAAGTTGATCGAGGATCTGTTCGGTTTTACAAAGATGAACTACGGAAAAATTTCCATGAACGTGGGAAACGTGGATATTGTAAAACTGTTAGGGCAGCTTTTGGAGGAATTTTATCCCAGCTTTGCAGATAAAAACCTTACATATGAGCTGGTCAGCAATGTGCCCGCCCAGATCATCACTGCGGATGGCAATCTGCTGGCCAGACTGTTCGACAATCTGATCAACAATGCGATCAAGTACGGTGCGGACGGAAAAAAGGTGCTGGTAAAAATTCATGCGGAGGAGGAGATCGTCACGGTTTCCGTCACCAACTATGGCTATGTGATTCCGGCCGATGAGCTTCCGCTGATTTTTAACAAGTTTTACCGGGTGGAACAATCCCGATCCACCACGACCGGAGGAACCGGACTGGGATTGGCGATCGCAAAGAGCATTGTGGATATGCACGGAGGAACGATCGCGGTGGCAAGCGACCTGAACGGGACCGTCTTTACAGTGAAACTGAAGATCCATTTTGATGTAAACAGGGAAAATTTTGGAACGATAGGATGAGTGACATGAAAAAGAGAGCCTGTACCATATTGCTTGTGCTGCTTCTGTCTGCGGTATGCTTCGGATTTCCGTGTGCGGCGGCTGCGAAAGACGGCGCGCCGGTGTCCATGGAGGTGTCCTCCATTTACGGGGACATGGGAAAAATGGGCGTTCATATCCCGTTGACGGTGATCCTGTACGGACAGGCAGCGGAGCCGTTTGAAGGTACGGTGACTGTCTGTACGATGGAAAACAGGGCGGATGAGGGAGAACGGATCTATAAGTACCGGTATCCGGTGAAAGTCAATATGGCTGAGACCAGAAAACTTAAGCTATATATTCCCCTGGGGCAGAAAAGCAGCCAGATGCAGGTGATTCTGACAGGAAGCGACGGGAGAGAAGTCATAAAAAAAGATGTGTATTTTGATATTCCGCGGGATTCCGGGCGGCTTTTGATCGGTGCGCTCACAAACCGGGAGGACGAACTCCGCTATTTTGACGGTGTCAGCCTGGATTACGGGATGGTGACCTCCAGACTGATCTGCCTTGATGAGACGGATTTCCCTGAAGATGCGCGCGGGCTGGAAATGTTAGACATCCTCATTATCAATCATTACGAGACGGAGAGGCTGTCCGCGGGGCAGCAGGCGGCGCTTCGAAAATGGGTGGATTCCGGCGGAACACTTTTGATCGGAACCGGAGCCATGGTCTACGGGACACTTGGGCCTATGGCGGGAGAACTGGTGGAATATCCCGTGGAGACGATCCTGTATGAGGATATCAATCTGGGCGCCGAGTACGCAAAGGATGCGCCGGGGGATGCGGATCTTAAAATGATTTGTGCCAGAATGCAGATTCCCGGAGGCGTTGAGGTGGAGGAGAGCGACGGAGTTCCGCTCCTTACTATGGTGCGCAGAGGCGACGGACAGATCGGGATCTTTTCCTATGATCTGGGAGAAATTTCCGGATTCGTGGAGAACAATCCCTCGTATGCCAATAAAATGCTTCTCGATGTTCTGGGCGAGGACAATATCTCCAATATCTATTATTACAGTTCCTACGGAAATGACTCAAAATACTGGAGCGCGCAGGGCCTGGTCAATACGGGAAATGCGGACCGTCTGCCTGACATCCCGCTGTATGCGGTTGTGATCGTGATCTACATTCTTGTTGTGGGACCGGGGCTCTATCTTCTCCTGAAAAAGAAGGATATGAGCCGGTATTATGGGACTTCTGTGGTGATCTGTTCGATTGCCGCTTCGTTTGTTGTTTATCTTCTCGGTGTGGAGACAAGATTTACATCCCAGTTCTTTACGTGTGCGACGATTCTGGAAACGGACGTATCGGCTGTACGGGAAACAACATATCTGAATGTCCGAACACCGGACAGCAGACCGTATTCGGTCTCCATCGCACCGGAATATGAGGTCACGCCGTTGACCAGAACCAGCCGTTATGATGAAACGCTAAGCCTTTCCCTTGACGGAAAAGGGATCGATGAACTGGAGCTTTATTTCGGAGAGGATGAGACCAGAATATCTTCGGAGAAATCCAAGGCGTTCGAGTCGGGATTTTTTCTGGTATCCGGCGAGCGGGAAGCCGGACCGGATGAGGAGAGGATTACAGGCAGTGTTACATGGTTCGACGGGAAAGTATCCGGAACCATCATCAACGGACTTCCGTTCCGCCTAGAAAATGCGGCGCTGATTTTCTATGGTCAGGTGTATCCCATTGGAAATCTGGAAGCCGGGGAGGTTCTTTCTCTGGAAGAGGAGGAGCTTATGGCATGGCCGGTGGAACTTCCCTATATGCTTTCCGAATATATGACAGGCAGCGGCGGAAGTCGGGATGCGAATGATAAAGAATATCTGGAACGGGTGGGACGCAGCAATCTGTACTTCAGCTATCTCAGCGATAAATTTGACACCTGCCTGCCGGATGCGCGTCTGGTCGGATTCGGCGAAAACGGAGGAATCCTGACCAGTGAGCAGATGAAGGATCAGATGGCGGACGGAAGGACGCTTTACGCAGCCAGAATCGATGCTGCCGTCAGACGGAACGGAAAGCTTTACAGGAGCTGTCTTGTAAATCCGCCGAAGATCAACACAGGGAACGGATCAGTAAGCCGGAACGGGATGATCATGTACGGATCCGATCCCCAGACAGTGGAATACTTTATCGGAACGGATATTGGCGTGGAAAAAATATCCTTTCTCCCGGTTTCCGAGGAATTTCTGGACACTTCCGATTACTATTATCTGAAGCGGTTTGACGGTACGGCGTACTTTTATAACTGTGAGACAAGAAGCTTTGACCGGGTCAATCTTTCCCAGATCGATTTTTCGGAGGAGGAGCTCAGACCTTATATTTCTGAAAAGAACAGTCTGACCGTGAAATATACGGCCGGAGAAAATGACAGTTCGGGAGTCAGCACACTGCTGCCGTATCCGATGGTGACAGGGAGGGAACATTGATGCTGAAAATCCATGGCTTAAAGAAAAAATTCAGGAATTTTCAGGCTCTTAACGGTCTTGACCTGGAAGTGGATGAGGGCGCTCTGTACGGGTTTGTGGGACCAAACGGAGCAGGAAAGACAACGGCGATCCGGATCATAACGGGGTTACTTCGGCCTGACGAGGGAACCGTGGAGATCGCCGGGAAGGATGCGATCCGGTACCGGGATTCCGTGAAGGATCACTTCGGGTATGTGCCGGACGAATTCGGCATGTATGACAATCTGAAGGTGTGGGAGTACATGGAGTTCTTCGCTTCCTGTTACGGGTATTCCGGGCTGGTGGCAAGGAAACGGTGCGGGGAGCTTCTTGAGCAGATGAAGCTTTCCGATAAATCTGACGCGTTTGTGGACAGCCTTTCCCGCGGAATGAAGCAGAGGCTCTGTCTCGCGAGGGCCATGATTCACGATCCGGAGCTTCTTGTGCTGGATGAACCGACTTCCGGTATGGATCCCCGGACCAGGATGGAGTTCAAGGAGATGCTAAAGGAGCTGTGCGCGGAGGGAAAGACCATTCTTGTAAGCTCCCATATTCTCTCGGAACTGTCCCAGATGTGCACGGACATCGGCATCATCGACGCCGGACGGATCGTGCTGTCCGGAAATATGGCGGAGATCCTGAAAAAAGTCAATGATTCCAATCCGCTTTTGATACGGGTCTGTGAAAAACGCGAGGATGCGATCCGGATCCTGAAGTCAGAGCCGGCGGTGAAGACGATCACGATCCGCGAGGACGATATCGCGGTCCGGTTTCATGGCGGCCGCCAAGAGGAGGCCATACTCTTAAGAAAACTGGTGGAGGCGGGGATCCCCGTCAACGGGTTTATCAGGGAACAGGGCGATCTGGAGAGTATTTTCATGCAGATCACAAGCCATGATATGGAAAAGGTGGTGCTTACAGGTGAGGAATAATCCGGTTTTTAAACGGGAAAGCACGGT
>JALEWG010000006.1 GCA_022788065.1 Lachnospiraceae bacterium
TATGATATATGCCTGTGACATATTAAATTCCTTGCTCCTGTTACTGAAAAGCGGGGGCCAAAGGCCATGAGGAGGTAAACGATACTATGAACAAATACGAATTAGCAGTTGTTCTGAGCGCAAAGCTTGAAGACGATGAGAGAACAGCCGCTCTCGAGAAGGTGAAAGGTTACATCACCCGTTTCGGCGGCACAATTACTGACGTTGATGAATGGGGCAAGAAGAGACTTGCTTACGAGATCCAGAAGATGAAAGAGGGATTCTATTACTTCATTCACTTCGAGAGCGATTCCACATGCCCGAACGAGGTTGAGGCACACGTTCGCATTATGGAGCCGGTGATCCGTTATCTTTGCGTAAGACAGGACGCTTAATAAAGAAAGTGTGATTATATGAATAAAGTTATCCTTATGGGTCGATTAACCAGAGACCCGGAAGTGCGTTACTCCCAGGGTGAGCGCTCTATGGCGATCGCGAGATATACACTTGCGGTGGACAGAAGAGGCAGAAGAAGTCAGGATGGAGACCAGGGTCAGACCGCTGATTTCATCAACATCGTTGCTTTCGACCGAGCCGGCGAATTTGCTGAGAAGTATTTCCGCCAGGGCATGCGTGTACTGATCACAGGAAGAATTCAGACAGGCAGCTACGTAAATAAGGATGGCCAGAAGGTCTATACAACCGATGTGATTGTAGAAGATCAGGAATTTGCCGACAGCAAGAACCAGAGCGGTGATAACGGCAGCTATGGCGGAAATAACAGCTATGGCGGAAACGGCGGCTACAGCGGCAACGGTAATTACGGCGGAGGAAACCGCGGCGGTTACCAGCAGGCGACAAGACCCGCACCGTCTAGCGCGATCGGCGATGGATTTATGAATATTCCCGATGGAGTCGAGGACGAAGGACTTCCATTCAACTAAACCTGACAGGAGGTAATTAAAAATGGCATTTAATAAAGGCGATAAGGCTGATTCTACAAGAGTTAGAAGAGGCGGAATGCATAGAAGAAAAAAAGTTTGCGTATTCTGTGGTGAGAAGAACGGCGAGATCGATTACAAGGATACCAACAAATTAAAGAGATACGTATCCGAGAGAGGAAAAATTCTTCCGAGAAGAATTACCGGCAACTGCGCAAAGCATCAGAGAGCTTTAACCGTAGCAATCAAGAGAGCAAGACATCTTGCACTTATGCCGTACACCTGCGAATAAGATATGATTTTGAAAGTCCGGGAATGATGAGTTCCCGGACTTTTTTATGTCGTCATAGGGAATTTCTTCTTAAGACGACATAAAAAAGCTCCGCAGGGATGATCGGCATGCTTGACGCCGTGTTATAGCTGCTCCGTCATACTCTTTACATACTCTCCGACATATCCCGGAGCGTCCGCTCCGTATTTTTCCAGAAGTTTTACGATCGCTGAACCTACGATCACGCCATCCGCGAAGCCGGCCATTTTCTTTGCCTGCTCCGGAGTGGAGATGCCGAAACCGATGGCACAGGGGATATCGGTGTTTTCACGCACTACTTTGACGATCGACGCCAGATCTGTGGTGATCTCCGATCTTGTTCCCGTGACGCCGAGGCTGGACACGATATACAGGAATCCCTCTGCTTCTTTTGCGATCATGGCGATGCGGTTTTCTGAGGTGGGTGCGATTAAGGAGATCAGATCCACGCCGTACTGATGGCAGAGCGGCAGGAATTCCTCCTTTTCTTCGTAAGGCAGATCCGGAAGGATCAGACCGTCGATTCCGATCTCCCGGCAGGCGGATATGAACCGGTCAGCACCGTAGGAGAAAACCACATTGGCATAGGTCATGAAGACCATGGGAACCGTCACATCATGGCGGAGTTCCCGCACAAAGTCGAAAATCATGTCAGTGGTGACACCTCCCCGCAGTGCCCGGATATTGGCGCCCTGGATCACAGGTCCCTCGGCGGTGGGATCGGAGAACGGAATGCCCAGTTCGATGAGGTCAGCGCCGTTTTCCACGGCAGCGCGGACCGCCGCGGCTGTCGTTGCCAGATCCGGATCGCCGCATGTAATGAAGGCAATGAATGCTTTTCCGTGGTCAAATGCCGTTTTAATTCTACTCATGGATATCCTCCCCTCTGTATCTGGCGATGGCGGCGCAGTCCTTGTCACCGCGGCCGGAGATCGTGATTACAATAATCTGATCGTTTCCCATGGAGGGTGCGATCTTCATGGCATGGGCCACTGCATGGGCAGATTCGATGGCAGGAATGATTCCTTCTGTCCGTGCCAGATATTCGAAGGCATTGACGGCCTCGTCATCGGTGACAGGCACATATTCGGCACGATGGATATCGTGGAGATACGCGTGCTCCGGGCCGACGCCGGGATAGTCAAGACCTGCGGAGATGGAATATACAGGGGCGATCTGGCCGAATTTGTCCTGGCAGAAATAGGATTTCATGCCGTGGAAGATTCCGACTCTGCCGGTATTGATGGTGGCTGCCGTCTCAAAGGTGTCGACGCCCCGTCCGGCGGCCTCGCATCCGATCAGTTTTACGCTGTTGTCTTCAATGAAGTGATAGAAGCTGCCGATGGCGTTGGAGCCGCCGCCTACACAGGCGATCACCGCATCAGGGAGCCGGCCTTCTTTTTCATAAAGCTGCTCTTTGATCTCTCTGGATATCACAGCCTGAAAATCGCGCACGATCGTTGGGAACGGATGGGGCCCCATGACGGAACCGAGGCAGTAATGCGTATCGGCGATCCGGCTGGTCCATTCTCTCATAGCTTCGGAGACAGCATCCTTTAACGTGGCGGTTCCTGTTTTGACCGGGATCACTTCCGCGCCCAGAAGCCGCATACGGTATACATTTAAAGCCTGACGGATCGTATCTTCCTCACCAATAAAAACTACGCACTCCATCCCCATCAGTGCGGCGGCCGTGGCTGTGGCGACGCCGTGCTGTCCGGCGCCTGTCTCGGCGATCAGGCGAGTCTTTCCCATCTTCTTCGCTAACAGTGCCTGACCCAGAACATTGTTGATTTTGTGGGCGCCGGTATGGTTC
>JALEWG010000042.1 GCA_022788065.1 Lachnospiraceae bacterium
TCTTCATTTACCGGACGTTCGCCCGTCCGGCTGATAATTTTATAAGTAATCATAATTTCCCGCCAATTCTGTTCTGATTCCTGCTTCCGTTTTCTGATACAAAATATGATTTATATTAACAACGTTTTTGTAATCACATCAAGCAGGTTGATTTTAACATTTTCCATCATGCAAAGCTCACGAAGCACCTCTGTCTCTCCATTGTCAG
The DNA here is from genome assembly GCA_022788065.1 of Lachnospiraceae bacterium. Classification (GTDB taxonomy): domain Bacteria; phylum Bacillota; class Clostridia; order Lachnospirales; family Lachnospiraceae; genus SUG393. Next base: position 209 of record JALEWG010000042.1, read on the forward strand.
AAACTGACTCCTGTTTATAGTTTCCGATATACTTTAAGGCTGCATCCGCATGAATCATCGCCAGCTCCGTATTTCCAATATGCCGGTACACCGCCGCCGCTCTCACATTGATCACTGCTCTCATATACCAGTATTTCCTGCTGCTGACACCGCAGTTTTCCATGATCGCGAGCCCTTTCAGATACCACCTCTGAGCAGAGGGAAATTTCAATCCGCAAAAGTAAACATCCGACGTCTTAAACGCCATCTCTCCCGTTGTCTGATGTATTTCCCCGTAATACGACTCAACTGCGTGAAAAATATGCAGTGAATACTCTTCCGCCTCCAGGTAATAGCCCTGGATGCATAAAAATGTCACAAGCTCATAAAACGCGGAGGCCAGCCACGGAACCGGCTCGGGAAATGCCTTCAGGAGCGAGAAAACATACGGTTCCAGATATGTTCTTTTCCCGATATCGTTTTCCTTCGCAGCCTCTCTGAGCAGATACTGCTCCATTCCTTTTAAAAGACGGCTGCAGTTGATGGGGGACGGGGAGAAAACCTTCACGGCTGCCTCCGCGACGACCGGGTGAAGAGACAGGAGTTCATCCTTCCACTGCTCATTCCGGATACTCCGGACCAGAAGAAATCCGACCAGGCGGTTCACGGCCGATTCCGGGATCTGAGAGATTTTGAGAAACAGCCGCTTCGGAATCCCCTGCACAGGCATCACGGAAAGATACATTAACGCCTGCTGTTCTTCTTTTTTTAACGGAAATCTCCGGAACAGATCTTCCTCGAAATCCGTGCTGACCTCTTCCGGACTTCCCAACCAGCGGATCCGGAATATCATCTTCCATGTATGTCCCTGAACCTTCTTCCAGTACTGCAGCAGCTTTTCCCGATCCTCCGAAGAAAGCTCTCTGTTCCGATAGTTCTCTGTGAATTGTTCCCACTCCTCCTCCGTCTTAAGTTCCTCCACATGGATACCATTCTTCCCGATTCCCCAGACGGAGGGATGCAGTCTGGTCGTAATCAGGATATCGCAGGGAACGGTAAGCAGTTTTTCCATATCTCTGTCAAAAGGCTCATTGAAGCCGTCAATGACCAGCAGAAGGCGTTTCTCCTTTGCGATCCGGATCAGTGCCTCGCATTTGATTTGAAAATACCGTTTCCTGTTCCCGTATTGCTTCCTGCTGTACTTCAGATTTGAAATTGTGACATGATAGTCATCGCAGATCATATTTTGCAAACCTGCATCACAGGAGAGAAACAGGATATGATCATAGCGGGCGTGGACTCTTCGCACATAAGCCCTTGCAATCGCGCTCTTCCCGATCCCCGCAATTCCATACAGGATCACCGGTCCCGAATCACTGTCAAGTGCGGTCTCCACCTGCGCCAGATATTCATCTCTTCCCACAAAGATCTCCTCCGCAAGCTGATATTCTGACAGGATACGGTATTCTCTGCTGTCTTTAAACTCTTTCACATCCTCTTTCCACTGCCGGAACGCCTGACGTTCCGATTCCGGATCAGAAAAGCCCGCCGCCGTATCTCTGTATTTTCTGCGCAGGTGCAGCTGATGCCACCGCCACTCCAGAAGCGCCTGTTCCTGATCTTTTTCTCCCCTCATTTCAATCCCTGCTTTCGTTTCCTGCCCGTTCGATTCCCCGCTTATTCTGCTTTTTGGCTTCCTCTCTTTTTCCCGTGCCGTATTACTCCTTTAATGCCTTGAAATACATAAATCTCAGGCTGCTGTTTCCATGCTCCTCGAAATACTGATCCAGCTGCCGGCAGACCGACCCGAGCCAGCTGCAGCATTCCTCCGGATCCTTCCCCCGGCAGCACGATTCATACAGCTCCAATATCCGGATCAGCAGCATATCAAGCGGTTCGCCGCTCACCAGTGTGTGTTCTTCGTTAAGCGGCAGGTATCCAAAAGCTTCCAGCCTCTCATCCATGATCTTCCGGCTGATAAACGGCGCTCCCAGAATGATCAGATGGCGAATCATCGTTTTTCGCGGAATCTCTCCCTGAAGCCGGAAGGTGCGGCTCAGCTCCGAGCCATAGTTGATGCTTGTTATGTGGCGTTTCATCGAGAGCGGATCCCGCTGGCTTAATACACCCACATATTTCAGCGCATCCGTGTAATAAAGATGGCGCACATTGCTCTCCAGCATGGTTCTGGATACCTTCATCTGAAGCAGATGCTCCGGATGGATCTTGAGGAGATATTCCGAAAGCAGATCCTCCATCAATTTCCTTCTCTGCTGATATTCCGGGTTCTCGTCAGTCTCCTCCTCGAAAACCCTGTCGCTCCGGTCGAAATAGCCTTTGATCAGAAAATCCATCTCCTCCGAAGTCATATCCAGCGCTTTCCCGAACGCCATACAGTCTTTTCTGTTGGATGGAACATGATGTCCGGTCCTCCAATAGCGAATCTTCAGTGTATCTGTCGTTTTCTCCGGAACATTGGAATACATTTTTTCAAAGATCAGGGCATCCGCCTCCTGTTTTCCGGACAAACGGTACTTCTTCCGAAAGCGGTCATAAATACCCTTCAGCCAGACAAGTTCCGGCCGTTCCTCCTGCACCCGCGCAAGACACTCTTCCGCAGTCAGCAGCACTCTGTCCATCTCTTCCATGCCAATTACTCCCCCGAAAAATATTATTCGTATATTTTCGATTTTTAAGTTAAGGAAAAATTAACTTTTTCTATTGAAAATTGCAAGCAAGAAAATTTTAACATTTTTATCGAAAGTGCATTTTGGACAGTTGCCTGAAACATGGCGGGGATCGCTTTTTGCGTATCCGCCGCTCAGGGCGACAGCCCGGAAACGGGCGCCGCAGAAGCCATCGATTGCAGGGCTGTACTGCCTGAAACATTATTAACCAAATAGAGGCAGTAAAATCCGTCGCATAAAACAAGATTTTCAGGAGATTCCAGTGATCGCCTACTGCTTGAGCCTCCCAAGTTCCCCGGGCAAGCAGTAAATAGATCAGACAAGCTGAAAATTTCATGAATTTTTTACTGCCACACAGGCAGTTTGGGCGCGCAGGCAGTAACAGGGACAATTCAGAGCGAATTCAAAAAAGGTCCGCATCGCCCTGATGGACGATGAGGACCAGCTTCCTGTTCATAATTATTCTATTTTTTATACCGGGATTCCATGATGTTGGGGGCAAAAGATATTTTGCCCCCCCCAACATCATGCCCAAAGAAAGCCGCACACATTAAACAGATACCCGACGATCACGATCCCTGATACACAGACGGCAATAAACACTCCCAGAAGTTTCGGCTTCACTGCTTTCCTGAGCATGATCATGGACGGAAAACTCAAAGTCGTCACCGCCATCATAAAGCTTAAGACTGTCCCAAGAAGCGCTCCTTTGGCCAGCAGCGCCTCCGCAACAGGAATCGTCCCGAAAATATCCGCGTACATGGGCACGCCGACCAGGACTGCCAGCACAACACCGAACGGATTCCTGTTTCCGAGGACTGTGTGGATCCACGCCTCCGGGATCCAGTTATGGATGACCGCGCCGATCCCGACGCCGACAACGATATAGGGAAATACCTTCTTAAATGTCTCCGACACCTGAGTTTTCGCGTAAAACAGCCGGTCTTTCACCGTCAGATCGGGGGATTCCACGGCTGTGACGCCTCCCGCATTGCGGATAAACTCCTCCACCTCGTTCTCCATGTGCAGCCTTTCGATCACCGTGCCGCCCGCAACCGCAATAACCAGTCCCAGAATCACGTAGACAAACGCCACCTTTGCCCCGAAAATGCTCATCAGAAGGACCAGACTTCCCAGATCCACCATCGGGGAGGAGATCAGGAACGAGAACGTCACTCCCAGCGGCAGTCCTGCGCTTGTAAAGCCCATGAACAGCGGAATCGACGAGCAGGAGCAGAACGGCGTCACCGTCCCGAGAAGCGCTGCAGCGATATTGGCCCATATCCCCCGGAACCTTCCCAGAATCCGCTTGCTTCGCTCCGGCGGAAAAAAACTCTGGATATATGAGATCACAAAAATCAGCACGCAGAGCAGCACAGTGATTTTGACCACATCATATAGGAAGAAACGAATACTCCCTCCGAGACGTGTCGCCGTATTAATACCCAGAACCGTCAGTCCACGGTCCACGACCGAATTCAGCCACTTCATTCCAAGGATCTGGTTCTGAATGAATAGCCAGCCGGCACGTAAGACTTCCATAACCTTCCCTCTCTTTACATCATTTTCTTTAAGATCTTTACGATCTCATCCTTTTTTGCGGTTCTCCCCGCAATGACCAGTTTTCCATCGATCATCAGAGACGGAGCGCTCATGACGCCCAGTTTCACGATCTCCAGCAGGTCATCCACTTTTTCGACCTCTGCTACACAGCCGGTCTCCCGCACAGCCTCCATCACATTATCATACAGCTTTCCGCATTTTTCGCATCCGGCGCCGATCACTTTAATATTCATAGTCTCCTCCCTAGTTCCTCAGTTTCATCTCGCTGCCCACGCATGTTTCCCATTCGGAAAAGATTCTTTTGATCACTGCGGGGCCCGTTTTTGAAATGAATACCAGCTGTGACTTGGCAAATTCTTCCGATTTCTTATAATCGATCAGGGAACCGACCACATCCACCTGTGTCCAGCCGGTCTCCGTAAGGTTGCAGAACCCCTTGATCCGGTGCACATCCGGAGCGATCGCCCGCAGGAACCGGTCCAGCTTCTCCTTTTCGATCTGCCCCTCATACTCCATAAACAGGGACTTTGGCTTCGTTTCTACAGAATTCGTGGTTTCCTCCGATTCTGCCCACCGGTAGATCATCAGGTCCTTTTTCATGAACGAGTAATCCATCTCTCCCATTTTGCTGGTCAGGATCTCGCAGACCGGATTGATCTCCCTGATTTTTTCGCTGACAGCAGCAATCTGCTTCTCATCGGCGAGGTCTGTCTTTGTAATGACTGCCAGGTTGCAATGCTTTAACTGTCGGAATGCGGTCTCCTCATCCTTAAGTTCTTCCATAAAATTGACGGCGTCCACAAAACAGATCACGCCCCGGAAATCATACTCTTTGCCAGAAACTACCTTCGCCGCCTCCAGAATTTCCTCCACATTGGACGGATCTCCCCATCCGGAGCTCTCC
>JALEWG010000007.1 GCA_022788065.1 Lachnospiraceae bacterium
GCTGTTCGATGAGATCGCTCCGAAGTACGCTTCCCGTAACGGTGGTTACACAAGAATCGTAAAGATCGGTCAGCGTAAAGGCGACGGCGCTATGGCAGTTCTGCTTGAATTAGTTTAATTGTCAGATCGTAAATTATAAATTGAAAAAGAGGCAGACAAGTCTGAGCGCAGCGTATGCGCCGGAGGGTCTGCCTCTTTTTTGCCTCGTTTCTGCGGGATATTTCACAGATTTGCCATATCTTTGAAAGAATATCGTAAGTTGACGCGTATATAGGCGGAGGGTATAATGAAGGCAGAAAGAAAATATGTGAAAAAATCCATTATGAAATGGAACAGGGGGTAAAAATATGAAAAATATCAGAAACAGTCTGAAAAAACAGCTGCTAATGGCCGTGCTGGCTGTCCTGTTTACGGCTACAGGCGTTTTAACGGCGTTTGCAGCCACTTCTTACGTAAAGACGATCAGCGTTACAATGGACCTTGATCTGAAGGCAGGAGACAGCTTTACGGACCTCACAACGGGGTATTCCGGGGACGACTGTGATATCAAAATTTCCAGTAACTCCAGATATGATATTACAGGTGCCGAGTGGAGCACATCGGCCGACGAGGCGGTGATCGGCAAAACCTACACGATCAAGATCACATTGGAAGCACTCGGAGATTATGAATTCAACAGCAGTTACTCCTCCTCGAAGGTTACCGTGAAGGGCGGAACGTTTGTAAGTGCCAAGCGGAGCAAAAGTGATGAGCTGATCCTTACGGTTAAGACAAAACCGGCGGAGGGGACGTTAGAAGAACCGGACGAGGCGTACTGGCAGAGCAGCAACAGCCGGAACGATAAATTTGGCTACGCGAAATGGTCAAAGGTTGACAGCGCCGCATATGACGTTACGCTTTACAGAAACGATAAAGTGGTGCACAAAGTGACTTCTCTCAAGACAACGGCCTACAACTTCTATCCGTACATGACAAAGGAAGGCGATTACAGATTCCGCGTGCGTGCGGTACCGGTAAGTGAGAGCGTGGACGAATACGCGGATAAGAGCGACTGGGTTGACTCTGATACGTTGTATGTGGACGAAGATGAGGTATCGGATGGAAGCGGACAGGAAACGGCCGGAGGAACGGGAACCACGGTTTCTGCGGATCCGGAACAGGTCGGCTGGATCAAGAGCGGTAATAAATGGTACTTCCGCTTCCCGGACGGAACGTATCTCCGCGACAGCTGGGGCAAGATCAACGGAAAATGGTATCTGTTTGACAGCAACGGAGAGATGCTTACGGGCTGGCACAACAGAAAAGGCCTGTATTACTATATGAACTCTGACGGAGCGATGCTGACCGGCTGGATCAAAGATAAGAATATCTGGTATTATCTGAACGGCGACGGAGCAATGCAGACAGGCTGGCTGAAAGATGGAGACAAGACGTATTATCTGGATCAGAACGGAGCGATGGTAACCGGCTGGAAGGAGATCGGAGGAGATTTCTACTATTTCCACCCGGATGGACATAAAGCTGTGAACGAAGTGATCAGCGGATTCTATGTGGATCAGAACGGAGTCTGGAAGCGCCCATAGATCAGGGATGGAAAGCGAGGTCAGAATATGAAAATATTTAAAAAATCGTACAGTCTGGTGAAAAAGTGGCTGGCAGGCGCTGTTATGGCAGCTGCAATTGCAGCAGTGTCCGTGTTCCCGGCAATGGCTGCCGGATCCGTAAGCACGATCCGCCTGAATTTCAAGGATGTGTACGAAGAAGGAGAGATCGTCGAGCCGGAGATCACCTGCACGACTTCCGGAGTATCCATCGAGTCGGTTGAGTGGAATAAAGAAGTCGAGGAATGGAAGCCGGGAACCAAGGTGTCTGCAGCGATAACGCTGGAGGCCGATGGGGACAAAGAGTTTTCTTCCTCCTATGGGTCCTCTTCCTGTAAGATCAGCGGAGCCTCATATTTAAGTGCCAAAAAAGAGGACGAGAGCCTTATTGTAAGAGTGTCCTACTATCCGGTCGTACAGTTGGAAGCGCCGGAAAGCGCAGGCTGGAGCGGACTGGAAAAGACAAAGGCTTCCTGGAAAAAATCGGAGTATGCGACCGGTTACCAGATCCGCCTCTACCTTGACGATACCTATATCAAGACGATCGAGTCGACCACCACAAAAAAAGACCTCTCTGAATATATGACCAAGGAAGGTTACTATTACTACGAGGTGCGTGCGGTCGGCAAGGATTCCAAAGACGCCAAATACAGAAAAAGCAGCGCGTATACCATGTCGGAAGACAAGATCCTTGACGATCTCGGAGATACCGACGGCCGGTGGAGCAATTATAATGAGGGAAGAAAGTACCGCAAGGACGACGGAACATACGCGAAATCGGAATGGTATAAGATTCAGGGAAAATGGTATTATTTTGAAGAAAATTCCTATGCGGCAACCGGCTGGAGAAAACTCGGCGATATCTGGTACTATATGGATCAGGACGGCGTGATGCTGACCGGCTGGCAGAAGGTGAATGGGATCTGGTATTATCTGAATGAGGATGGTTCTATGGCTGTGGGCTGGAAGCAGACAGCTCCGGGACAGTGGTACTATCTGAATGCCGACGGTTCCATGGCGGCGAACACGGTGGTTGACGGAAAGCACCTGAATGAGTCCGGCCTCTGTGTAGATTAAAAAACGTGTACGGAAGACAGCGGATTAAGAAGAAAAGATTGAGATGAATGAGGCGATGCTCCCGGGATGAGGAATCATTTATGGAGTATCGCTTCTTTTTATGCAAAAAACGGTATAATCAGTAAAGAATAAGAGAAAAAAAGCTTGCATTTTTATTCAAATGAAAGTATAATATGCACATTCATTTGTTGAATAAGGAGGAGAAGAAATGAAGAAGAAAATCCTTTCGGCTGCACTTGCAGCAGCTATGTGCATGAGCCTGTTATCCGGATGCGGCGGTCAGAGCACATCCGCAACAACAGCAGCGGCTAAGACTGTGGCACAGACCGAGGCAAAAACTGAAGCTGCTTCCAAGGCGGAGACGACTGAAGCTGCAAAAAAGGAGAGCGGTGAACCGGTTTCTGTGACCGTTGGTGTTGCTCAGCAGTTCACAACGCTTGATCCGGGTCTTTCCAGTGAGACAGTGAACCGTTTTGCAATCGCTCATATGTACGCCGGTCTTTACAAAAAGCTTGAGGATGGCAGTGTCGTTCCGGATCTGGCAGCCGGCGATCCGGAAATCAGCGAGGACGGCCTTACCTATACCGTAACCTTAAAAGACGGAATCACCTGGAGTGACGGTGAGCCGATCACTTCTGAGAACTTTGTATACGCAGTAAACAGAAACCTGACCTACGGCGCAGAGAACGGCTTCTTAACCGATAAGCTTGCCCGTTATCTGGAAGGCGCGGAAGAGTATCTGGCAGATACCGATGTGGATCTTGATACCTTCTCCTTCGCAGGCGTTGAGGCGACTGACGACAAGACCATCGTTTATCATTTAAAGACACCGTGCGCATTCTTCACCGGACTGCTCAGCTCCGGCGCATGGCTGCCGCTTCGTTCTGATATTGCCGAGCCGGGATTTTCCGAGTGGTCTGTGGAGCCGGGATATCCGGTGACAGGCGCTTATGTGCTTGACTACTGCAACGAGAATGAGAAGGTTGTCTTAAAGAAGAATGACGCTTTCTATGATGCGGATAAAGTGACTGTTGACGAGATCACCTTCCAGGTAATGCCGGATATGGATGCACAGGCGGCAGCCTTTAAGACCGGTGAGCTGGATGCGGCTCTTGCCATCAACGCTTCCATCGTGGCAACCTATGAGAACCAGAATGAACTCTGGAACCGTCCGCAGCAGTCCGTATACTCCATCAACTTAAACTCCGGTGAGACCGGTCCGGAAGCATTAAAAGACGTGAACGTGCGCCGTGCCCTTTCACTTGCCATCAACCGCGATGAGATCGTTAAGGCAATCAATGCCGGTGATTTCTACACACCGCTTTACGGCTATGTACCGCACGGCATGATGGGTGCGGAGAAGGAATTCCGTACCGAGGGAGACGAGATGTACCCGCCGGAGACCTACGATCCGGAGAAGGCAAAAGAGCTCTTAAAGGAAGCCGGATATGATGAGTCCAATCCGCTGAGCTTAAAGTACAAATACTCCAACAACTCCATCCACGCAGATGTGGCTCAGATGTTAGAGCAGATGTGGAAGGCAGTCGGCATCAACGTAGAGCTTGAAGTGGTTGAGTCCGGCGTCTTCTATGACCAGATCGACCAGGGCGACTTCGAGATGTCCCGCTACGGCTTAATGTGCTCCAACGACCCGTCCGAGTTCTTAAATCAGTGGACAAGATCCATGCAGCCGATACCGGCCGTTTCTGATGACGCTTATGATCAGATGATGACAGATGTGACAAAGATCGTTGACAGAACGGAATACATGAACAAGCTCCATGAGATCGAGAATTACCTGGTGAACGAGAATGTATTCGTAATCCCGCTGTTCGATTTCAACGAGCCGGCGTTAAAGAAAGAAAGTTTAAAGGGCGTTTACATGGTACCTGGCGATGTTCCGGTATATTCCTACGCACACTTTGAGTAAGCTACAGGAGAAAAAAATGCAAAAATTAAAAGTCGACGATTTTATGAATTATAAGTTCCTGTCCGGAATCACGGTATCTCCGTCAGGAAAGAAGGCTGTGTTCCTTGCAAAGCAGGCGAACAGAAAAAAGAATAGTTATGATTCATGGATTTACATCGTGGATTTTTGCACAGAGGAAGTCAGGAAACTGACTTCCTTTGGCGCAGAAAAAAATATTTTATTTGACGATGAAAATACCATATTGTTTGCGACACAGAGGACGGAGGAGGATAAGCCGGAAAAATTTAAGGAAAAGACCGTGTTTTACCGCATGTCTTTAAACGGCGGTGAGGCGTTCCGGGCATTTGAGATCCCGTACGCGGTTGATGAGATCAAAAAGATTTCCGACGGCGTCTACGGATTTTCAGCGATTGTGGACCGGAATCGTCCGGAAGATGTGGAAGAGCGGAAGGAATATCAGGATTATCATATCCTGGAGGAGCTTCCCTACTGGGCGAACGGAGCATATTTCGTGTCCGGACTGCGCAGCACGCTGTTTGTCTTTGAAGAGAAAACCGGCGAATGCAAAAAGGTGACAGATTCGTATTTCGCACTTGAGGCATTTGAGGTGTGCGGTAATGTGATCGTATACAAGGGCGCTTCCTACGACAGACTTCTCCCGAAGACCAACGGCATGTACAGCTATGATCTTTCCGACGGTTCCGCAAAGGAGCTCTGCAGTGCGGATCAGATGCGGATCGGCCTGTTCGCCTGCGATCATGATGCAGAAAGCCTTAAGGTGTACTTTGCAGGCAGCACCATGGACCGGTACGGCAGCGGCCAGTATCCGGATCTCTATGTGTATGAAAACGGCTCCGTATCCATGGCTGCTAAATTCGGACACTCCATTGGCGCGGTACCGACGGGAGATATTTCCCTCGGCGGCGGCGTGAAAATGCTTGTGGCAGGCGGAAAGCCTTATTTTACGGCCTGTGTGGGAACCAGAGGCGAGATGTACACACTGGATGGAACGGAGATCGGAAAGGTCTTTGATTTTGACGGCTCCATCGACTGCTTCGGAGCTGCGGATGGCGGCTTTGTGATGGTCGGCCGGACGCCGGGTAAGCTTCAGGAGTTATATTTCCGCCATGCGGATCAGAACAGCTATGAGCAGATCAGTACGCTCAATGAGGAAGCCTTAAAGGATAAGTATATCGGCGAGCTTCATGAGGCCGGATTTACGGATTCTGACGGCGTGCAGATTGACGGGTGGGTGATCCTGCCGAAGGATTACGATCCGGCAAAGAAATATCCGGCGATCCTGGATATGCACGGAGGCCCGAAGGTTGCATTCGGAAACACGCTGTTCCATGAGATGCAGTGGTTTGCCAATGAGGGCTATTTCGTATTCTTATGCAATCCGAGAGGTGCGGACGGACGGGATGACGAGTTTGCGGACCTGAGAGGAAAGTACGGCACCATCGATTTCCAGGACCTTATGGAATTTACCGACCATGTGTTAAAGCTTTACCCGGCCATCGACGAAAAACGGATCGGCGTCACCGGCGGAAGCTACGGCGGCTGGATGACCAACTGGATCATCGGTCATACCGACCGGTTTGCGGCGGCAGTCAGCCAGAGAAGCTTCTCCAACTGGCTCAGTGATTTCGGATGCAGCGAGATCGGATTCTCCTTCGATGTAAATGAGAGCGGAAACCGGACCCCGTGGACCGATCCGATGGCACTGTGGGATATGTCACCGGTGAAATACGCAGACAGGGTAAAAACGCCGACATTATTTATCCATTCGTTAATGGATTACAACTGCCCGCTGTCTGAAGGAATGCAGATGTTTGCGGGAATCAAGTATCACGGTGTGCCGTCAAAGGCTGTTTTGTTTGAGGGCGAAAACCATGAGCTTTCCAGAAGCGGAAAACCGACGCACCGGGTACATCGCCTGGAAGAGATGAAAGCCTGGTTTGACCAGTATCTTAAAGGAGACCAGAAGGAATGTTAAAGTATGTCACAAAGAGGCTGGCAGTCGGCGCCGTTACGCTGTTTCTGCTTGCCACCATTACCTTTTTCCTGATGCATGTGATCCCCGGATCCCCGTTTGCCGGGGAGACGACCAAGCTTCCGGTAAAGGTTTTAGAAAAACTGTATGAAAAATATGGACTGGATAAGCCTGTTACAGAGCAGTATGTGATCTATATGAAGAATCTGATGCACGGCGATTTCGGCGTTTCCATCTACCGCAAAGGCAAGAGCATCGCGAAGATCATCAGCAACGGACTCCCCTATACTGCCCGTCTCGGCGCGGTCAGCGTCTGTATCGCTCTGACGGTCGGGATCTTTCTCGGAACGGTCGCGGCCTTCACAAAGAAAAAATGGCTGTCCAATCTGGTGGTGGTGATGGCAACAGTGGGAGTCAGTATGCCGGGCTTTCTTTTGTCGGTACTTTTACTCCTTCTGTTCGGAGTTGTTTTACAGTGGCTTCCCTTTGTAGGGCTTTCTTCACCGCTCCATTATATCCTGCCTGCCACCGGAATGGCCTTCGCGCCGATCTCCATGATCGCCAGACTGGTCCGTTCCAGTCTCCGCGAGGTTATGAAGCAGGATTATATGGTCCTCGCGAAATCGAAAGGAACTTCTGAGAAGTTAGTGATCTGGAGACATGGCTTAAAGAACGCCATGCTGCCGGTCATCACCTATTCCGGTCCCATGATCGCGACGCTGCTCACAGGCAGCTTCGTTATCGAGAGCCTTTACTCCATTCCCGGAATCGGAGCGGAATTTGTGACCAGCATCACAAACCGTGACTACACCATGATCATGGCTCTCACGGTGCTCTACGGCTCCTTTATCATCATCGCCAACATCATCACGGATATTGTCAATGCCATGATCGATCCGCGGATCAAGTTAGGCAAGTAAGGAGGCGGGATCATATGACAGAGAATAAAGTGACGCTCGATGATTCCATGTTTGAAAAGCTGGAGGAGAGCGAGAAAAATACAGAATTTATCGCCA